>JAUWNO010000325.1 GCA_030612605.1 Armatimonadota bacterium | reverse complement strand
CTGCCAGGTTAGCGAGCGAATCAGACCTTAGTGTTACCAATTATAATAATGGAACTAATCTTACTAAAATGTTCTGGATTCATGGAAAGCTTTATGCGGAAGGTACAGAGGATGAACCTATAATATTTACCCGTGCCCAGGATTCTCTTTATTTTCATTGGGGAATAATCTATTTTGATGAAGATGCACAAAAGCCATATTTTAGTAACTGCAGGTTTGAATATTCCTCCAGGATTTTCATATCTCTCGGAAATATACCAACCGGAGCTATTTGTTTATACAACCACAAAGCTATTATTGAAAATTCAATATTTCTCGATAATTTTTCTGGAGTAGAAATTAGAAACCAGGCACAGGGTATAATAATTAAAGATAATAATTTCATTTACATCGATGAAATTCACCCTTCATTATATGGTTTTTCTATTACTAAGATAAGAAGTACCGGTCTATTTGAAAATCATACACCTGTTTTAGTTGCAGGAAATTATTTCGAAGAATCAAATGCTGCATCAATTGCATTACAGTGTATGGTTCGTCCTTTGTATGCTGTCAATAATACCATTTGTGGTAACGTGGGGATAAGATATTTATGGTCTTTATGGTCTGGGGTATCTTCATTTTTTTTTGAGAATGAATTTTTGAATTGCATAACAGGAATAGATGCTCATTCTGTTATTCAATCCGATTCACTTTATATTAAAAAGAACAACTTTATCGGTGGTAATGATGGTGTTAATATAGATGATGCTTATGTGGAGATTTCGGATAATTATTTTGAGGGGTGTGATTTAGTTACCAATTTTAATACATCCGGATTAATATTTAATAATACTATAAATAGTGGTTCAGCTTATGGTCCAGGGATAGTACATTTTTTTAACAATATTTCTTATAATAATGAAAATGGCATTGGTATTTGTGCAACTTATCAAAGATTATCTTGTACAAATAATATATCAATAAATAATCATTACGCTTTTGAAGCCAGTGCGTCCTTCGATAATTGTATATTTTTATACAATGAGGAACTTGAACAATTTGGAGTAACTGGCACTCCCATTTTTCGTAATTGTATATTGGATTTCGATATTGAACCACCCTGTATAGATGGTGGCGGTAATATCTGGGTAGATTCTCTGCAGGCTCAAACATTGTTCGAGGATATTATAAACGGAGATTTTCATCTGATCGAAGGTAGCCTGGCAATTGATGCCGGGTTCGATACAACAGGTTATTATTATCCCTTCGATATGGATTACAATCACAGAGTCTGGGATGGAGATAATAATGGAACAGCTATCATCGATATCGGTCCTTATGAATATAATTCACCAGCTTTCGGTGGCATCGAGGGTTATACCTACAATCCAACAACCGGAGATCCTGTAGATTATGTACTTCTGAAAATTAACAATCAGCCGGGAGAGTTCACTTTTTCAGATAGTTTGGGTAATTTCCAATTCAAACTTCTTGCCGGAATTTATGATATTTATGCAGAGCGTGTATTTTATGAGGATGTTATCGAATATCAAGTAGAAGTTTTTGATGGTCAGTTTACTCAGGTACTAATTCCAATGACAGAAACTGTGGATGTGGAAAATATTCAATATTCAATATACAATTTTCAATTGAGAAATTATCCTAACCCGTTTAATCCCACTACTACGATATCTTTTAGTCTTATAAATGATTCTGATGTCGAAATTTCTGTTTATAACATTAAGGGACAAAAAGTTAAAACTTTAATCAATAAACAAATGCTCAAAGGTAAACATTCAGTTATTTGGGTCGGAATTGATGATAGTAATAAACCTGTAAGTTCAGGTATTTATCTTTATAGTATTAAAGCTGATAATCAAGAATCAGTAAATCGTATGCTCTTGTTGAAATAGAAATTTTGGGGATGATGATGTATAACAAAAGCCTTACATTCAGATTGGAAGAAAAGCAGGAAGAACGTGGCAGGTTCAAATGATAAAATACATACCGAATTCTCTAACTATTTTACGCATGATTCTGGTTCCTCTTTTTATCTGGCTTATTTTTTTTGATCCTTTTGCGAATAGTGTTTTTATGGCAACAGTCGTATTAATTTTTGCCAGCATCACAGATTATTTTGATGGAATGTTAGCACGCAAATTTAAAGTTGTAACAAATTTTGGTAAGATTATGGATCCGCTTGCAGACAAGATGCTGGTGATTTCTGCTCTTATAGCTCTTGCTCTGCCGCCGATAAATTACATCAGCATTTTTGTGGTTTTCATTATTTTGTTTAGAGAAATCTCAGTTTCTATTTTGAGAAATTATTATGCTCGCAAAAAGATTTTTATAGCAGCTAATATCTGGGGAAAAATTAAAACCGTGCTCCAGATGGTGGGAGTGATTACAGCATTAGTTTATTATTCGCTTTCACAAATCATTAAAGGTTGGAATCCTCATCAAAAATGCATAATTCTCGGATTTAAAGTTTTCTTCTGGGTGGTTGTTTTTATTACGATTTTATCCGGTTTGAATTATTTTTTCTTTAGACAGAAAGAAAGAAGAAAAAATGGAAATGAAAAGTAAAATCTTTGTTGTACTCATCTTAATTGCGATTTTTCTCGGATGTTCCAAATCTGAAAGCGAATATAAACCTTCCGGCGAAAAAACAAATATTCGCAAACCGATGTCCTGGGGTCACAAACAAACCATCTACATTTTTGCTGATGATAATGTCTGGAAATATGCAGAAACACCTTTGCGGGAAAGTCTGGAACGGTTTTGGTTCACAGTAAGAAATGAATCTTTTTTTGAGATAAAACGCGCTAAATTTGAAGCAATCGAACAATTTTATAAATTCAATAATCTCATTTTTCTTTGCGACCTCGAATCTAATGAAGAAGTATCTAAATATATTAAAGAAAAAATTGGGAAAAAAATTATTGATGAGGTTAAGGCAAATTCGATTGGAATATATCCTGCGAATAATCTCTGGGCAAATGACCAATTCATTTTGTTTCTGATTGGTGATAATGAAAGGAATCTGCTCAGTTTTAATATTCTTCAGGCAAATAAAACTTTTGAACTTTTTAGAGATAAATTCTATCAACGTATTGAAGCAAAGATTTATAAGATGAAAATTCACACGGACAATTTTTTTAGCGGTCTTTCGTGGTAACTAAAACTTCCGATGAATTATGTGCTTTACAAAAAAGACAAAGATTTTATTTCGTTTTTAGCAAGGCAGAGAAAGAAGGCGGATAGATTTATTTCTGTTTATTCCGAAAAAATGGGT
>JAUWNO010000391.1 GCA_030612605.1 Armatimonadota bacterium | reverse complement strand
GCCATAATTATTGGAGCAGCGAATAATATTCACAAATTGACCAAAGGTTTGATGTGCAACTCGAATGAACAAATCAGCAGAAGCTTTGCTGGCAGCATAAGGATTATTTGGAGCAATTTTCCCATTTTCATCACAAGTAATCGGAATTTCGAGAGAACCATAAACCTCATCAGTAGAAATGTGCACGAATTTTTCTACACTATTTTCTCTGGCAAGATTCAGAAGTATTTGAGTTCCTAAAATATTGGTTTTCAGATAAATATCGGGATTCAGAATGCTTCTGTCAACGTGAGATTCAGCAGCAAAATGAATAATATAATTCGGATTAAACTCTTCAAAAACATTTTTCACATCCCTATTATCTGCAACATCTCCCTTCACAAAAACATAATTTGGATTTTCTTCGACTGAACTGAGATTGTTCAGGTTTCCAGCGTAAGTGAGTTTATCAAAATTTATAATCTTATATTTGGGATATTTACCCATCAAATACCGAATAAAATTTGAACCGATAAAACCTGCTCCACCAGTAACCAAAATAATTTTGCTCAAATCTTCAGAATTTTCATCCTTAAAATTATTTAATGAATTTAGATTTATTCTTTCTGCCATAATATTATCCTAATGAATAAAACTCAATAATAAATAAAATGCTGGAGCAGCAATCAATAGACTATCAAACCGATCTAAAATGCCACCATGACCTGGAATCCTTCTTGTTCCCAAATTGCATTTGGGAACACATTTGTTAAAGAAATTGTATTTCCAATTCATCTATCTCATCCCACAAAAAAGAATCAAAGTAAAACTTTTCAAAAAATCGCATTCCCAAATGCAATTTGGGAACGAGCAGCCCTGTGAAAGTAGCTTTAAAAAAATATTCCTCATTTTTCCTTTGCGTTCTTAGCGTCTTTGCGAGAACCTTTATTTTCACGACAACTTGTTGGTAAGTTTATCACCGCAAGTGCCTAATGAACAAAACTCAATATTAAATAAAATGCTGGAGCGGCTAACATCAGGCTATCGAATCGATCTAAAATACCGCCGTGACCAGGTATAATTGAAGAGCTATCCTTGATTCCAACATCACGTTTTAGCATAGACTCAAACAAATCTCCAAACTGACCAAAAATCCCTGCGGAAATCGCAACTGCTAAAGTTTGAATTATTGTGAAACCAGCAAATTCAGCAATTATGAATGCACCAATAAAAGCAGAAAAAATTCCTGCTAAAAAACCTTGTAAAGATTTTTTGGGACTAGCTTTAAAAACTCCTCTGTTTTTACCGAATCTTCTCCCTACAAAATAGGCAGAAGAATCTGTTATCCAGATGAGAGCGATCAAACTCAAAATGAGAAAAGCACCATTTTCCATATTTCTAATTCTACAAATTGAAGAAAGAAAAACAGCAGTATAAATAACTGAAAACAGGCTGGCGGAAATCCTGTTTAAACTACCTTCGAGCTTATTTTGAAAAAGGTCATTTCCCAAAACAAAAATAAATATCATAAAGAGCGAAGCTAACACCATATTCAGATTAAAATATGCTGATGAAATAAAAACCAGAATGCTGAAAGGCATTACTATAACAGGAATGGTAATCCCTTTTTTTTTATACATGTCTCTGATCTCGAACATTTGAACAAAAATGATTAAACCCATTAATGAAGATAATGCGAATCCTCCTAAATAAAAAATAAATAAAATAAGAGGTATGAAAATAACTGCAATTAACACTCTTTTTAATAATTCCATATCGTTCACCTATAAGCTACTACTTCTTCTTCCCCATTCAATACCCACCAAATACACGAAAAATTCTATTGCATTCCCAAAGAGTGTCCTGGGAACGAGAAAAATCAGTTGAATTAGTTGAACTGGTTAAATTAGGAATTTTTGAATTCATTTTTTGGTTATCCTTTATTAATTACTTCTCATAGATTTTTTGATATAATTTATGTATGAATTTAATCTTTGTGGAAAAGAAGAGATAAATTTTTCAATTTTGATTTTATCTGTTTCTGGAATCAAATTTCTATAGTAACTTTTTCTTACCCAATCTTTTACTTCTTCAAAAGAACCGCGCGAATAATAACAAAAATTCAGGTTTTCTTTAAAATGAAATCTTCCATAACCTTCAGCAATATTTGCAGAAATCGAATCAGATGATTTTACAAGTTGGATACCAACAGTTTTTTTAGAAAAAAAATCCCATTTAGAGCAGATATCCCAGATTAAATTTGAGAAGTTCAAGGCATCATTATAAATTTCCAAATCTTTTATATCCTTCATTATTACTTCCTTTTTTTATTACCCGCGAAACACACGAAAAAACGCGAAATTTATTATTACTTTTATACCAAATTCAACCGAGCCTACCATTGCGAAGGTTGATATGAAAGAATCCCTCTGAGAGAAACCATTCGCAAGGTCTTTTCACGATTTAACCAATTCAACCAATGTAATTGAATATTTAATATTGAAGATTGAATAATTAAACACCCCAATACAGTTTACCCCGTTTGATTCTTTTATCCAACTGGGGTCGTTCCTCCTTACGGGGCAAGCTGAAAACACCGAGCTACACAGAAAAAAACAGATATCTTTTTTCCCAAATTAACCAGTTCAACCGATTCAACCAATTCAACCAATTCAACCAGTTCAACCAATTCA
>JAUWNO010000385.1 GCA_030612605.1 Armatimonadota bacterium | reverse complement strand
AGTTCACGGATATTGTTATAGTCTTTTTTGTAACTTTCAATATCATCGCACATTTTTAAAATTGCAAAAAGAAAACCGATATCTCTTTTATACATAAATAGCCTCTTCATCAATTAAATATTTCATAAAATTATAGAGAGTATTTTTTTTGACTACTTCCACTTTTTTGTGGAATTTTTTCTCTAAGAAAATTCTCAATTCTTCATCCATTATTTTGTTACCATCTACAATGATATCTATGTCGCTTGTATCATTTTCCATTTCTTTTGCATAAGAACCAAATAATCCAATTTTTGTAATATGAAATTTTTCCCGCATTTCGTTTTTATTCTTTTCAAGTAATAATAATATTTCACTCTTTCTCATTTTGTCCTCTTCTTTTATCCACGAATTTCACGAATATTCACGAATTTTAGTTTTCGTCTTGTTCATATTCGCTAATTTCTTTCTGATGAATAATACTGAATTTATGCGAAATTTATAAACACATTTTACTAAGCGTTAGAAATGTCAAGTTTGGAAATTGTGTAAAGAAAAAAGATGAAGTTACTTCGAGTCCTAAGCATAAAAAGAACTTGAAAAAACTATGCGAAGGAATAGTTAATATTGAATTTATACTCTCAACTAATAAAATGAAAATTTTTATTTCAGCAAAAGCATTCTCCTGCTAATAGATTCATCACCTGATTTTATATTATAGAAATAAATTCCGCTTCCAACTGGAATATTATTCTCGTCAGTTCCATTCCAGGATATGGAGTAGCTGTGTCCGTCGGCAAAAAAAGGCGAGGGACTCGCCAACTCCAAATTTTCAAAAGTTTTTATTTTCTGTCCTTTGATGTTAAAGATTTCAATTCGTGAATTTTCGTGTAAATTCGTGGTTTCAAAATAAATAGTAGTTTCCGGATTAAAGGGATTTGGATAGTTCCAAGATTGTGGTTTTTGGATTTGAATATTTTCATCCTCAGAATCAACCTGAATAAGCAGATTTTTATAGATTTGAATTCCTGCCACTCCATCTGCAACGTAAATGTTATTTTCTGAAGAAGTTACATTCATGGCAAAACACCCTGTTCTTTTATACCAGCCAAATGGAATTGGAGCCTGTGGATTTCCAATAAATAGAACCTGTACTCCTCCTAAAATGTAATTAGCAATATAAGCGTATTCTCCATCCACATGAATTCCCTGGGCAGAATCAATCAGTCCGCAATAACCAACAGTTGAGGGAGCATTCGGATTGGCAATATTAATTACTTCCATCCCGCCATAAGAATCAGCGATATAGGCATAATCACCTTCAACATCTATATCTGAACCATGACTTGTGAAATTTGTATAACGTGTTACAACAAACGGATTTGCAGGATTGGAAATATCAACAATATAAAGACCGAAAGTATCATCTTCAGGGAAAGGTCCATAGTCAATAATGTAAGCATAATCTCCCTGAACATCCACTGCCTGAACAAAGCAATATTCTTCACCCGGAATAGCACCATTAAACCACCCAAGCACATGACCGGTTTGATATGGACTGCTAGGATCTTCAAAATTGATAATTCTCATTCCATCCCACCAGCACGCTACAAAAGCCAGGTTATCTTGTACAGCCAGATCATAAGTCATTGCCGGGCAAGTATAAAAACCTTCTCTAAAAGGACTTGTAGGATCTTCCACATTCATGATATTTACAGGATTAGGAGCTCCCATACTTTTAGGGCAATAGATAACATGTGAACCGGTAGCAGCAACGCATCCTCCTGCTATTTCAGAATATCCAACCTGGATTGGATAGGTTGGGTCCGATACATCAATCACCCGAAAGCCGGTACTACCTGTAAATAAATAATCTCCTGAAACTGCCACATCCGAAGTAAAATTCGGCAGAGTATATCCAGTTACATATTGGATTGATGCGGGATTAGTAACATCGAAAACAAGAAAACCATCAATTTGTCCGGTAAGATAAACGTACCCGTCTTCCCCTGTTATATGTTGATAATAACCGCTGTATGAATCAACTTGATAAGGATTTTCAGGATTCTCCACATTTACAACGAGTAATCCACATTCGTTTCCTGCAACATAGGCATGATTATCAAAAACAACAACTTTAGATGGATATCCGTCAATAGTACAACTTCCAACCTGATAAGCATTTAGAGGGTCAGCTATATTGAATATTTTTAGTCCGTATCCGTTTTCAGCAAAAAAGGCATAAGGTTCAGAAATGAATATTCCACCTTTTGCTGTTGAGTAATTTGCTACAATATGAGGATTTAATGGATTGGAAATATCAATAACCTGCAAGCCCTGAGAATTTCCAGTAATGTAAACATAATCTCCGGAAACAGCCATGTTCCAAATATAATCGCTTATTGGACAATCTGCAACTTCATAAGGATTTGTGGGGTCGGAAACATCGATCACTCGCAGCCCGTGAGCAACTGTTGCTGCAAAAACATAATCTCCCGAAGCATAAATTCCAGCTCGAGGATATGGTTCTGTGGGACAGCGTCCCAATCTAACCGGATTGTAAATATCAGAAAGATCCCAGATTTCAATTCCGGAAAAATATGCTGCCAGATAAAGTCTTTGAGTTGCAGCATCATAGAAACTGCCGTCAACAAGAGATCTTGCCCGGATTTCTGAAATGATAACAGGATTTTCAGGATCACTGATGTCTGTAATG
>JAUWNO010000450.1 GCA_030612605.1 Armatimonadota bacterium | reverse complement strand
CTGCAAAAAGATGATTCCAGGAAAGGTGAAGTAATCAAAGAAAAGATTGATTTTTCAAACTTGAATGATGCTTCAAAATATCTTGGATTTATAAAAGATGAAACCCAAACTGTAAACCTGACAGAAGCAGATTTTGTAGTTTCAGGTGGAAGAGGTTTAAAGAACAAGGAAAATTTTGTTCTTATCAAGGAATTGGCAGAATATTTGGATGTTGCCATTGGAGCTTCCAGAGCTGCTGTAGATGCTGAGTGGATTGCCTATTCTCACCAGGTCGGGCAAACAGGAAAAACGATCAAACCAAAAGTTTATATTGCTATTGGAATTTCCGGTGCGATTCAGCATTTAGCCGGAATGCAGTCTGCTGATTATATTATTGCAATCAATAAAGATACGGATGCTCCGATTTTTAAAATCGCAGACCTTGGACTTGTAGGTGATCTTTTTGAAATCGTTCCTCAATTAAAGAAAAAATTTCAAAAGTAGGAAATATGGAAATAAAAGTAAAAACCTGTGTTCATAATGCAGATAAAATTTCTTCAAATACTACAGTAAAAATTGATAGTTCCATCTTAAAAGCGAAATCTTCTAAATGGGATTGTTTGGAAAGCATTGCCTATCCGCCATTTATAAACAGCCACGAACATTTGATTGGAAACTGGGTACCCAGAGCAGGTGAAAATCATCCATATATTACAACTGATATCTGGGTTGAAGAGATGAAAAAATCCGGATCTTTTTTAGAGAGAAACAGGATTTTCACTCACAATGGCTCATTTGATCTTACCAAAGGGAATGGAGATCTTCTTGCTTTATTAGGAATTTATAAAAACATTTTTTCCGGTTGTCCGGTTGTGCAAGATCACGCTCCCAATCAGAAGGATGAATATTACGCAAACTTTCCAATCGAAGTTATCAAAGATTATAAACAATGCCACTCAATATCTATGGGTAATTGGTGGGGCGGAAAATCTGCTCAAGAAGAATGGAAAGAAAGTAAAGGGAAAATGCCTTTTATTCTACATCTGGCAGAAGGAAAGGATGAATTGGCGAAATCTGATTTTAGTAAATTGGAAGAATTAGGTCTTCTTCAACCTAATACCTTAATAATTCATGGAATTGCTTTAACTCCAGAGGAGATTAAGAAATGTGCTCAGAAAGGCGTTTCTATTTGCTGCTGCCCGGATTCAAATATTTTTCTTATTGGTAAAACAATTGACCTAAAAGCTTGTATAAAATATGGAGTTAACCTGGTTCTGGGAACAGATTCAACTATGTCCGGCAGCATAAATATGTTAGCTGAAATCAAATTCGCTGCAAATAAATATTCTTTCCTTTCTTCTAAAGAACTCCTTAGAATGATTACAGAAAATGCTCAAAAAGCACTTTTTTTACCAGAATCTTATGGGAAGTTAGAATTAAATACTTCTCATTTGATGCTTGTTAAAAACATCAAAGACGATCCATTTGAAAACATTCTGGATATGGAAACAAAAGACATCGAACTTCTGATCCATCGCGGCATTCCAATTTATGGAAATCGCCAATTTTTAGATGATTTTGATGTTAATCCTGAGGATTATTTCTTTTTTAAAATCGGAAATGAAGATAAATTCGTGATCGGTCATCCTGAAGAGGTTTGTGCAAAAATCGATGCAATGTTAGGTTATCATAAAGATTTTCCGTATTTACCGTTTTAACTTCGAGATAAAAATAGAACACGGATAACACGGATATTGCGGATAAACACGGATAAAAAGGAAACTTGACTTAAGACAGAGTCTTGAGTTAAGTTGGGATAATGCAATGGATTAGATAACTCAAGTCTTCACTGTTTACGGATGGACTCTAAATAGAAAATGTTAAATTTATCGGAAATTTTTTACAGTATTCAAGGTGAATCTACTTTTGCAGGATTGCCATGCATTTTCATTCGTTTTGCAGGATGTAATCTGCGCTGCAAATACTGCGATACAAAATTCAGTTATGATACAGAATTTTCATTGGAATCCCAAGAAATCCTGAAAAAAATTCAAAAATATTATCCTGTAAAATTAGTGGAAATAACCGGTGGTGAGCCACTTCTACAAAATGAAATTTACGATTTAATTGGATCTCTTCATAAAAATAATTTCAAAATTTTATTGGAAACAAACGGTTCTATTTCTATGAAACATGTTCCAAAATACGTGATTAAAATTGTAGATGTTAAATGTCCGGGAAGTGGTTATGAAGATAG
>JAUWNO010000384.1 GCA_030612605.1 Armatimonadota bacterium | reverse complement strand
AAATAAAGGAGGAACAAAATGAAAGGTAAGATCTTAATGATCGATGATGATGCAGATTTTCGTGAAGCCACAGCCAAGATACTGAAATTCAGAGGGTATGATGTTGTAAGTGCTGCAAACGCCAGAGAAGCAAGGTTGATGTTGAAAAAGGAAAAACCGGATTTGATTATACTGGATATTATGCTGCCGGATTATGATGGTTTTTCATTATGCACGGAAATAAAGGAAAATACGGATTTCTTTGAGATTCCCATCCTGATTTTAACTGCAATGAACGCTGAAAAAGCTCAAAAGAAATACGCTGAAAAAATAGCTCTTCATCACCAGGCAGATGAATTTGCGGAAAAACCCATAGAACCCAAAGAATTGATAGCCCGGGTTCACGGTTTAATGACCCGAAGCCAGGTAGTTAATTCGGATTTTTCCGATAAAACAAAGATATTATTCATTGATAGTGATCATGAATTTATGCGTTCCATGCGAAAAATTCTGGAAGGGAAAAATTATGAAGTCGAGACCACCGATACCGGAAAGGGCGGCATAATGATGATTAAAACCATGTCTCCGCAACTGATAATTATTGATCCGATTCTTTCTGATATTGATGGATTCTCTGTTTGCCGTGAACTGAAATCCGATAAAAAAACTTTTCATATTCCCATTCTTATGGTTACTGCTTTTACTCAACAATTAAGTGATCCCGACTTTGCTAAAACCTTAGCTACCAATCATAAAGTGGATGAATTTATCCAAAAACCCATAAAGCCTGAACAGCTTCTGGAAAAAATACAACAATATGCCTAATCCCGAATAATTAAAATTCTTATATGAAGGCATTTCCAACTTCCGAATGTTTCGACTTGTCGAATCTTCGGAATGTAGAGAAGTTCTTGCCCGTACAATCGGAAGATCAGCAAACTGAACATTCCGATGTTCTAGAATTTTGTTTTGATCTTAATAGAACTATCACCTTGCTGATAGCGGGAAGCTTGACTCGCAATGACCGAAGGAAATGTGAGTAGAGGATTGGGACCATTTTTAGACAGTTTGTTCTAGACTCGCACTTCGTCAAGAGTCAAGTCCATACGGGAATTCTAAAATTAACCAGGAATCAGGAATGAAACTAAAAGAAAATAGCGAAACAAAACCTAAAATCTTATTAGTTGACGATGACCCGGATTTTCTGTTCTCAACAAAAATCATTCTTGAAAACAGCGGTTATAAAATAATAACTGCTGCAAATGGAAAACAAGGAATAAGTAAAGCAAAATCTGAGCAACCGGACCTGATTGTTCTGGATGTAATGCTGCCGGATTATGACGGCTTTTCAATCTGCAGAGAATTAAAAGACAATCCTGAAACCGTGCAGATACCTGTGATTATACTTACTTCCATAAGCAAGAGACGAGATGGAAGTTATGCAGATGTGATCGCCTATTGTCATAAAGCTGATGAATTTCTGGAAAAACCAGTTGATAAAGATGAACTGCTTTACAGCATTAATAAATTGCTTAAAAAGAAAAAAACAAAATTCTCCAATCCCCAGAAAAAAAGATCAGTTCTTATTGCTGATATGGATTCTGTCTTTGTCTCGAAACTTGAAGAAGTTCTATCTGCTGATTTTGAATTATTTATAGCCGAAAGCGGTATCGAAGCACTGAAAGTGGCACAAGCTTTTTTGCCGGATTTGATCCTGCTGGAAATAACCCTTCCTGATCAAGACGGATTTTCTGTTTGTTACGAAATCAAGAGTAATCCCAAGACTCATCATATTCCGGTTATTCTTGTGAGTGAAATCGATAAAGAACTTACACACGCTGATTTTGCTGCTAAAGTTGCTTTTGAACATAAAGCGGACGATTTCATAGCAAAACCAATTAAGCCGGACCAACTTGCAGAAATTGTGAAAAAGAAATTGAACGTCTGAATTATGCAGCAGATTAAAACTTTGAAAGAGATTGCCAACCACGTGAGAGGCAGCAGGAAAAGGCTTGTCGTGGCTGGAGGAAACGTTCATTCAGTAATCCAATCCATAGCCAAAGGTGTTAGAAATGATATTATTAGAGCCACTTTAGTTGGAGATAAAGAAGAGATTCTGAAATTATCCGATAGGTATAAAATATGTCCGAGTTTGTGGAATATTATCGATGAGAAAGAACCGGCAAAAATAGCAGAGAAATCAGTTGAGCTTATTAAATCCGGAGGAGCAGATATTCTGATGAAAGGATTTATCAGTTCTGCTGATTATTCTCATGCAATTCTCAATAAGAATCACGGGTTGGTGGAAGCAAGAGGACTTCTTTCACATGTTGCGGTTGTTCAAATTCCCAAATATCACAAACTACTAATTATTTCGGATGCTGCCATTTTAGTTCAACCCGATCTCTCCCAGAAAATTGCTATGTTAAAATTTTGTGTGGATATTGCTCATAAGATGGGAATATCAAGACCAAAAGCCGGCATTATTTCCTGTGTGGAAAAACAGAGTTTCAAAATAGATTCCACTATCGATGCTTCAATTATTTGTAAGATGGCAAAGCGGGGACAGATTCAGGGGGTTGAGGTGGATGGACCTCTTGCCTTAGATTTGGCTATTTCCAAAAGATGTGCTAAAGAAAAAAAGTATAAAAGCAATGTTGCCTGAGATTGCGATATTATGATTTTTCCCAATATTTGTTCGGCAAATATTTTTTTTAAGACTGTTACA
>JAUWNO010000474.1 GCA_030612605.1 Armatimonadota bacterium | reverse complement strand
AAAAAAAGTCTCAAACCGTAGCTTGAGACTTTTTACTTTATAAACTCGAATCTATTTTTTACCTTTTATAGCTTCAATGGGACAGCACTCAATACACTTTCCACATTCAATGCAGGCATCTGTGATAACATATTGTTCATCTCCTTCAATAATTGCAGAAACCGGACAGTTATCAACACAAATTCCACATTTCACACACTCTGAAGTGATTATAAAAGTCATTTCTAAAAAATTTCCTTCCAATACATATTCTTTGGCTATCAGTACTTTTTATTTCTTATTTGATATTTGAATTTTTATTAGAAATTAGAAATTTGTAATTAGACATTTTCTTATATTTAAACTTCCATGATCTCAGCTTCTTTCCTTTCCGAAGCCTCTGTAATCTTTTCGATCATATTATCTGTTAATTCCTGAATGTCCTTCATAACTTTTTTAAGATCATCCTCAGTGATTTCGCTGTTCTTCTCCATTTTTTTGGCAATCTCATTTCCTTCACGACGGATATTTCTAACTTCTACTTTACCTTCTTCTGTCATCCTTTTGATCTGTTTTACAATATCTTTTCTGGTTTCTTCTGTTAAAGGTTGGAAGGGAAGGCGGATCACTTTACCATCATTATCTGGCGTAACACCAATGTTTGAAGCTAAAATTGCTTTCTCAATATTGACTAATGTGGTTTTATCCCACGGTTGAATTATAATCAGTCGCGGTTCCGGAATCGTGATATTACAAAGCTGTTTAACCGGAGTTTGCTGTCCGTAATAATCGATTGTAATCTCATCCAAAAAAGAAGTATTTGCTCTACCGGTTCTGGTTCTGGAAAAATTCTTCAATAATGAATCGAATGCAGTTTCCATCTTAACTTCTAAATCCAACATTAAACCATCCATAAATAACTCCAAAAAAGATTTTCCAAAAGATTATTGATGAACAAATGTGCCTACGGTTTTACGGAGAATAGCTTCCTTCATATTATTCTTTTTGGTTATGTTAAATACTTTGATAGGCATATTAAATTCTCTTGCCAACGAGAAAGAAGTCATATCCATAACTTTGAGTTTTTTCGCTAAAACTTCATCGAATGTAATATCCTTTATCAATTTTGCACCTTTATCTTTTGCAGGATCCTTGGTAAAAACGCCATCAACTTTTGTGCCTTTTAAGACCAAATCAGCATTCAATTCAATCGCTCTGAGAACAGCAGCAGTATCGGTTGTGAAAAAAGGATTTCCGGTTCCTGCGCAGAAAAAACAGATTTTGCCTTCTTTCATCGATGTTTTCGCACGACTCGGAGAATAAAATTTCGCCACTTTATCTATCTGAACAGCAGAATAAACTTCTGTGAGATAATTCTTTTTATTCAGCAAATCACTCAAAATCAAGGCATTCTGGATTGTAGCAAGCATTCCCACATCATCAGCAGTAGAGCGTCTCAGATTATCGCCTGTTTCAGATGCTCCCCGAAAAAAATTTCCGCCGCCCAGAACAATGCCGATGCTGTAACCCAACTTTCTGATAGAAATTATCTCGTTAATCAGATTATCAACCGTCTTTAAATCAATCCCAAAACCTTTTTCCCCAGCTAAAATTTCACCACTTATTTTCAGGATTATTTTCTGGACTTTTTCCGGTTTATAAAATGTAGTCATTTTTAACTCCCCAAACTAAAGCGAGCAAACCTTGAAACCTGCATGTTCTCTCCTAATGCAACAATTGCTTCATTGATCACATCGCTAACTTTTTTATCCGGGTCTTTAATGAATTCCTGTTCCAAAAGACAACTCTGTTTGATGAACTTTTTGATTTGACCATCCACAATTCTATCAACGATTTTTTCAGGTTTTCCTTCATTCAGAGCTTTATTTCTATAAATTTCCTTTTCAGATTCAATCAATCTGGAATCCAGATCTTTTTCGGAAATTGCCACGGGATTAGAAGCTGCAATATGCATGGCAATATCTTTGCACAATGCGAGGAATTTCTCATTTCGAGCTACAAAATCCGTTTCGCAATTAACCTCTAACAAAACTCCAATGCGTCCATTACCATGAATATATGAATAAATTCTGCCTTCTTTG
>JAUWNO010000522.1 GCA_030612605.1 Armatimonadota bacterium | reverse complement strand
TTTGTTCCCACGCAGGACAGGCTGTGTGAAAATAGATGAAAAGCTCGTTTTTTTTCTCAACCCCCTCTAAACTCCCCCTATTCAGGGGGAGGATCCTTCTTGTTCCTCCCGAATGCCTTCGGGATGAACAATCAAAAAATCAAGTAGGTGAGATTATGGCAAAAAAAATAGGAAAAGTACTAATTGTTGATGATAATGAAGACATTTTATTTTCTTTAAAACTACTCCTGAAAGAACATGTTGAACTGGTTTATACGGAAAACAATCCGCAAAAAATCCCAACTTTAATGAAGAACGAAACTTTTGATATTATTCTTCTCGATATGAATTTCACTCAAGATGTAATTACCGGACAAGAGGGTTATCATTGGTTAGAGAAGATCCTGGAAATTGATCCCCTGGCTGTTGTTATTTTCATTACAGCTTATGCAGATGTGGAACGAGCAGTAAAAGCTATCAAAGCCGGAGCTACTGATTTCGTGCAAAAACCCTGGCAAAACGAAAAATTCCTTGCCACAATCCTTTCTGCAATCAGGCTCAGAAAATCAAAATTAGAAGCAGACAATCTGCGCATAAAACAAAAAGTGCTCAGTGCAAAACTGGATCAGCCTTTTCATGATTTCATCGGAAATTCTCCTGAAATGCAAACTGTTTTTACTACAATTGGAAAAGTTGCCAAAACCGATGCAAATGTGCTGGTGTTAGGAGAAAACGGAACAGGTAAAGAGCTTGTTGCCAGAGCATTACACCGAAATTCCAATAGAGCAGAAGAAGTTTTTCTGGGCATAGATAAGTGTGCAATCAGAGAAACTCTGTTCGAAAGTGAACTTTTTGGTCATGTAAAAGGAGCTTTTACAGATGCAAAAAGAGACAGACAAGGTCGTTTTGAGATAGCTTCGGAAGGAACATTGTTTCTTGATGAAATTGGTAATTTATCTCTTCCTCTTCAGGCAAAACTTCTTTCTGTGATCGAGAAAAAAGAAGTTGTGCGGGTTGGTTCAAACAAATCTCGTTCAGTAGATGTTCGCTTGATTTGTGCTACTAATCTGCCCATTTATCAATTAGCAACAGAAAATAAATTCCGGCAGGATTTACTCTACAGAATTAACACTGTTGAAATTCATCTTCCTCCGCTCAGGGAAAGAATTCAGGACATCCAACCTTTAGCAGAACATTTCCTGAAAATCTTCACAAAGAAATATAACAAAAAAGCTAAAAAAATCAGTTCGGCAGCTCTCAAAAAATTAGAAAAATGTAAATGGTTCGGAAATATCAGAGAGCTTCAACATACAATCGAAAGAACAATAATAATGTGCGATTCGGATATCCTGCAAGCCTCAGATTTTATCTTAACCTCAACCGATGAAAAAGGTGATGAACTTGTAGTCGATTCATATAATCTGGACGAAATTGAGAACCATGTAATCCAGAAGGCTTTACGCAAAAATAAAGGTAACATCAGTCAAGCCGCAAAAGAATTAGGTTTAACGCGAACCTCATTATACCGAAGGTTGGAAAAATATGGTCTATAAAAATTTCCGTGTAAATTGCATTGTTAGAGTAATAATTTTAGCTCTGACAATTTTAATACTTTTTCATCTTATCTTCAATCTGGGTTTTCATATCAGTTCTATTCTGGTTGGAGTCATTATTATTTATCAAATTTATCTTTTGATTCATTATATTGAAAAAACCAATCGTTATTTAACTCATTTCCTGGAAGCTATCAGGTATGCAGATTTCGCTCGTTCTTTCCAGGTTGAGGGATTGGGTTCTTCTTTTGATTTACT
>JAUWNO010000561.1 GCA_030612605.1 Armatimonadota bacterium | reverse complement strand
GCCATCTGCATCGGTTACGTTAAAAGCATTTTCTCCTTCCTTTTGAGGAGCAGGTGGATAGACTATCCTGTTTCCTTCAGTATCATAAATAAAAATATATAAATCATCTTGATACCATTTGCTGTTTTTCTTTCTGAATTCAGGAAAAACTTTTTCACCTTCTTTTGTTATCATGATTGCAGCTTCATTTATGGTAGCAATTATTTTTTTAATTTGTTTATCATTCTCTGATTCTGCAGGTTCCGGATAATATCCACAACCAACAGCAAGTGTATCCTGTTCGACGATAACCTTTCTCAAATAAGCCACTTTCTTGGAAGGCTCAGTTTCACCCGGTTTGGGCCACATATAATCCATCCAGCAATCAGCTTGAGTTGTCAGGATTTCAATTTCTTCTTTCACAAAATATTTGCCATTTGCATCCTGTAAATCATAAATATTTTTACCTTCGAGATCTGGATTTTTAGGATTCAAAATTTCATTTCCATGCATGTCTTTTATGAAAACATAACTGTTAAGAAAAATAAATTTGCTTGCATTTGACCGCATGAAATCTATAGCCTTCAGTCCATCTTTTTTTATAAGATCAATTGCCTGATTCACAGCATCTACAATGAAAACTTTTTCTGTTTTCATATTGTAAAGACCGCTGCCAACGAGAAATTCCTTTCCATCAGAAGTAATTGCTTTTTTCAAATAAGTGCTCTTCCAGATTGGTATTTCTCCTCCCGGTTTGGGCCATTGATAAAAAACCCAGCCTTGACCTGCTTTACCGGACACAGCATCCACAATCATCCTACCGATAGGTTTGTTATTTACATCTTTCAGGTCGATCATGTTTTTACCTTCGCCAGATAAATCTGGCGGATAAACATATCTCATACCGTCCAATCCCCAAATGAAAATATACAAGTCATCATGAAACCATTTTCCTTCCTTTTTCCTGAATTCAGGAAAGGCGGTTTCACCTTCTTTTTCCACGAGCTGTACTGCTTCTGAAACAAAGGCCACAAGCTCTTTTGTTTGCTCATACTGATAAATACTTTGTTCCTGCTCTTTTGGGGTTGTACAGGAAACAAGCATTAATAAGACACCAATACAAACCAAAAAACAAATTTTAAATTTCATCTCTCCTCCTTTATTATTTATTTATTAAGGGTTCTGCATAATTCAATTCCTAACTCACCCTCGGTCCCTCTCTTCAAAAAGAGGGATGACTTCATTTTCCCCCTTCTCTTTGCAAGAGAAGGGGTTAGGGGATGAGTTGAATAATTGGATTTTCTGATTTTTTCTCATTATTATCAAAAACACTCTATTTTGCAGAAATCATTTTTTGATTTTTTAAATTCCAAATTTAATGAAAACCCATTTCCAAACTAATAATTTTGCAGATGCTGATTGGGATCCAAAGACTTCACATAAGATAGTAAATTTGTACCAAAATCTGTGATAGTAATGATCTTAGAATAATCGATATGCACATTATTGAGAAACTGCAGAATCAGGTTTTGCCTGGATTTGGTTGGCAAAATACCTGCAAAGAAGAATCCCATTCTTTCAAATTTCTCTGTGAAAACAGCAGTAAAAGGATCACACAGATCAAGATAG
>JAUWNO010000159.1 GCA_030612605.1 Armatimonadota bacterium | reverse complement strand
CGTAAATCTTTAGACAAATTTTCTATTAAGATGAAAAGACGGAAAAGGATAAAGAATCCGCATCAGTATTTTACAGCGCAGATTTATGAGATTAATGCATTTTACGATGAACTTGTGACAGCTTATTATTTGAGGAAAGGTAAAGTAAAACCAGATCGGAAAGAAAAGGCTTTTTCTACTATTGAAAATTGTCTTTGCCAAGCAGCTTGGAATATCGCAAATATTTTCCTGGATTTTGAAGATGCAACAAGTATTTTAAAAAAACAAATCCAACATGCAAAGTTGATTAAAAAAATAAATTCTAATATAAATCCAAAATATTCTTATCAAATTAGGAGATATCCTTCCGGCACTGTTTCGGTCAGGAGAAAATGATAGACTGTTTAGCCACCTGTCTTCGTTAAAACTACGACATTGCAGGCGAATAACACCCAGATACAGTTTAGCCCGTTTGATTCTTTTATCCAACTGGGGTCGTTCCTCCTTACGGGGCAGGCGAAAGGACATGAAGAAAAAAAATAATCAAATCATTATTTCCTGACCATTATGGAGGTTTCGTTCCTCAACCATCCGTAAAGTCTTTAGCTTGTTCCCAAACTCTGTTTGGGAATACAATGCGTTACGAAAGAGAACTTTTGTTACGAGCAAATATTATTAGTCTTGATTTGGATACAGGTTGGGAATAATTGATAAAAAAGGAGAAAAAATGGCACGAAATTTTTTTGTGAATAACAGGTGGCTGGATTCTTCAAGAACAAAAAAAGTGATGAATCCATATAACAACGAAATACTTGATGAAGTTTTTCTTCTGGAAGAAAAGCAGATAGAACTGGTTGTGAATTCCAATGTTCAAGCATTTGAAATAACCAGGCATCTTCCTGCTCATAAGCGAGCGGAAATCTTGCTGAATATAGCAGCAGGTATCGATTCGAAAAGAGATGAATTCATCGATTTGATGGTTAAGGAAGCAGGTAAACCGATTCGTTTTGCCAAAGGTGAAGTGGATAGAGCAATTCTCACTTTTACGATTGCAGCAGAGGAAGCAAAAAGAATCAGCGGAGAAGTAATTCCTCTGGATCTTAATAAAGCATCTGAAGGCAGATTTGGCATTACACGTCGATTTCCAATCGGACCGATTATTGGCATTTCACCTTTCAATTTTCCTCTGAACCTGGTTGCACATAAAGTTGCTCCATCTATTGCCAGCGGAAATACAATAACCATCAAACCATCTTCACAAACTCCTCTTACTGCTTTGAAATTAGCAGAAGTCCTGGAGAATGCCGGAACAATTCCAGGTCAGGTGAACGTTGTTCCCACAAGTAGTGATATTGCTCAAAAATTAGCTTTGCATAAAAATTTCAAGCTTTTATCATTAACTGGTAGTGATGTGGTTGGCTGGAATTTAAGGAGTTTGATCAAATATAAAAGGACTATTCTGGAATTGGGTGGAAATGCTGCTGTAATCATTGATAAAGACACAGATATTGAAAAAGCTGTTGAGCGAAATCTGATCGGTGCTTTTGCTTATTCCGGTCAGGTTTGCATCTCAGTTCAGAGAATTTATGTTCATGAAAATATTTACGATGAATTTCTGAAAATCTTTATTCAAAAAATGGAAAATATTGGATTTGGTAATCCGGAAAATCCCGAAACAATTGTTGGTCCATTAATTAATGAAGAAGCAGCAATAAGAGTGGAAAACTGGGTAAATGAAGCTAAAGAACAAGGTGCTGAAATCCTGGTTGGTGGAAAACGTAATGGGAATCTTTTTGAGCCTACTGTGATCGTAAATACAAAAAAAGATATGAAGGTTTATTGTGAAGAAGCGTTTGCTCCTCTTGTTATTATCGAACCTTTTTCCGATTTCAAAGAAGCTGTAAATATGGTAAATGATAGCAAATTCGGTCTTCAGGCTGGTGTGTTTTCCAATAATTATGAAAATATTTTTTATGCCTTCGGAACTATGGAAGTTGGTGGTGTGATTGCCAATGATTATCCAACCTACAGGATCGATAATATGCCTTATGGAGGAGTTAAAAATTCAGGTTTTGGCAGGGAAGGCTTGAAATACGCAATTGAGGAGATGACTGAGATTAAGTTATTGGTTTTTAATTTTTTGCAGAAATAGACATTATATCTCAATTCCATATTTTTTTATTTGTTTCAGTAAACCGAATACAACAGATGCATTGAATTCTTTTTCAGAAAAAACAACAGGTTCAATTCTAAGGTCAATATCAATTATTTTTGGGATAATTTTCAATAAAGTCAGATAATTATTTTTTGATTGTTCTGTGATAATGCAGACATCGACATCACTATCAGCAGAAAAATTTCCTTTTGCATAAGAACCATACAGGATAATTTTTTTCACTTGGATAACAGATTGAATATTGGCTTTAAAATTTTTTATGGATTTTACTATTTCATCTGGGATTTTAGCCATAATATTAAGTCCTTTCCAATAGATAAATATTTATCAGCAAAATTCTTATCACAGATATTATGAAAATCTCTTTTATAGTCATTATATCTTGTTTGGATATTGAAGGTTGAAATAATTGCAAATTCTTTAAGTTTCGTTTTATCAAAATTCACATCTTTAATTTTTGAAGCAATAGTTGTTAAATTATGTCTGAATGGAGGTTCTGTCTTATTCTTATGAATGAAAAGAGCTTTAAGATTTTTTTCGATGGCAAGATGTAAGAAAAACATACTGGGAGAAAATTTGTTATTTTTGTATAGGGTTTCTGCAGTGTCAAAATCTTCATCGGATGATTCCATCCAGTAATTCTTAATTCCCTCTAAATTCATTTTTCCCTCTTTTATGGTTATTTTGCATATCTAAAAAAAAATATAAATGAAATATTGTCAAATTTTCTTTAAAGACATTGCAGTATTTATATTTCATTGAAATTATTAATGTAGATTTTGAAATAAAAAAAAGGGAAGTCAATCGACTTCCCTTTCCTATTAGTATCGCTTTTTTTCTTTAACTCGAGCAGCTTTACCTTTGGCTTTTCTGAGGTAAAAGAGTTTTGCTCTTCTCACACGTCCAAATCTCACCACCTCGATTTTATCGATGTTGGGTGAATGTTGCGGGAAAATTCTTTCCACGCCAATTCCACCGCTGATTTTTCTCACAGTAAAAGTGGCGGAAATCTGCATCCCTCTTTTTTGAATAACAATACCCTGAAAAACCTGGATTCTTTCTTTGGAACCTTCTTTGATTTTGTAGTGTACCTTCACAGTATCACCAACTTTGAATTCTGGAAAATCAGTTCGCATTTGTGCTTTTCCAATTTGATGAACTAAATCCATTGTTCCTCCTTTATTTTTCGGAAGAAAGCCTATCCAGAACAATAGCTACAGCACTTCTAACAGAAAGGTGATTGTAATTGCCAACACCTCCAATTGGTTCTAAAACGAAATCTGCAAGTTTATGAATGTCTTTTGTTAAACCGTTTCCTGTTCCAAAAAGCAAGAGAACAGGTTCTTGGATTTTTTTATATTTTTTAAAACTCAACTGGTTTTTTAGTTTTGTAGCTGTTGTTGAAATGATGAGAGGATGAACTTCTTCCTGATTTTTTATATTTTCAATAACAGATTCAATGGTTTCTGAGTATTCAATTATAGATAAAGCATTAACCCTGTCCGGATTATAAAAATCTGCAATTTCTGTTTTCCAGAATTTGAGGACTCTTTCCAATAGTTTTTTCTGTGTTTCCAAAGGATTGATAATGAAGAAGCTCTTCACTCCAAAAGTTTTGCAGCTTCTGGCAATGTCGTGAATATCAAGATTGGTGATGGAGGTTGTTACAACTTCTTTAAATTTATTGTAAACAGGATAGTGAACCAATCCGACATAAAGATTCTGTTTCATTCATTAATCTATTTCAAGAAGGTCAGGGCGATTTTTTCTGGTGATTTCCAGAGCTTTCTGTCTTCTCCATTCTTCGATTTTCAGATGATTTCCCGAAAGAAGAACTTCTGGAACTTTCATACCTTTGAATTCGGGAGGTCGTGTGTAATGCGGGCAGCCTAAAATTCCGTTTTGATGTGAATCTGTTAAAGCAGAATCAATATCGCCCAGAACACCCTCCTGCAATCTTGCCAAAGCATCAATCATAACCATAGCAGGAATTTCACCACCGGAAAGCACATAATCGCCAATTGAAATTTCGTGAGTAACGAATTTATCACGGATTCTTTGATCGATTTCTTTGTAATGACCGCACAGGAAAATCATTTCCGGGATTTGGCAGAATTCATTAACTATATTTTGTGTAAGAATTTTCCCTTGAGCAGAAAAATAAATCACTGGAATATCTTTACCTCTTTGAACATGTTCGATAGCACCGAAAAGGGGTTCGGGTTTCATCACCATTCCAGCTCCTCCACCATAAGGATAATCATCTGTGGTGCGATGTTTATCAGTTGCGAAATACCTGATATCAGTAATGTTTACACTCAGAGCTTTCTTTTGGATGGCAATTCCAATCATACTTTCAGATAGGAAATTTTCGAACATTTTCGGGAAAAGAGTCAGGATATCGATTTTCATAGCTCAAGTAATCCTTCGATGTTTTTCACAAAAACATTTTGTTTATCTTTTTTAGAGATATAGAATTCCACATCTGGAATCATAATTTCCTTTTCATCTCTAAGCTTAACAATATGAATTTCATGAGCTAAGGTTTCGAAGATGTCCTTTACTTTTCCAATCTTATGATTTTTGAAAATCACAAATTTATCAATATCATTTTCCGAATCATGTTGTGCAATGATTTCTTCCATATCAGTTTCAGGAAGCATCACCTGAACTTTTCCAGCATTAGCGGCTTCTTTTGTAACTTCAGTTTCCTCAAACCGGATCTTCAGTTTGTTCCCTTCAATTACTTTATCTATAGTCACATATCTCACTCTATGATCTGTAAAGACCAAAAATAGATCTTTTAAATCTAAATAAAACGGTTGGAAATTTCTATTTTTTTTAAATAAAATGAATCCGTTCTTATCGATAGAATTTCCAAGTTTCCCTATTGGGATTAAATCTGAAATCTGCATTTACTCGATAATTTCGAGTACGGCTCTTTTTCCTTGTCTGGCAGAAACAGCATTAAGAATTGTGCGAATTGCACCAGCAGTACGACCGCGTTTTCCGATCACTTTTCCAATGTCGGTTTTGGCAGTTCTCAGTTCATAAATGATGATTTTGTCGCCAACGACTTCTGTTACATTGATAGAGCCCGGGTCATCAACGAGAGCTTTAACGATGAATTCAATCAGTTCTTTCATTGTCCACTCCTTTACTTGGTTTTGTTTCAGGATCAGTTTCTATATCCTTTTTCTCAAATCTTAAGTTATGCCATTTTTCCAGGACGCCTGCTTTTTTGAATAAAGAACGTACAGTTGCGGAAGGTTGAGCTCCCACTTTTAACCAGTTTATGGCTTTTTCAATATCAATCTTGCAGGTTAACGGTTCTGTTTTAGGATCGTAATATCCCAAAGATTCGATGTATTTTCCATCTCTTTTTTTGCGTGAATCTACAGCAACAATTCTGTAAAAAGGCTTATTTATAACTCCCATTCTCTTCAGCCGAAGCTTTACCATTTCAACTCCTTACAATAATATACAATATTTCGATTGGATTTTTTTTTAC
>JAUWNO010000308.1 GCA_030612605.1 Armatimonadota bacterium | reverse complement strand
GGAAGGAATCGGATTTAGAGCCTATGCTCAAAAAGACCCACTGATAGAATACAAAAAAGAATCTTTCTATTTGTTCCAGGATCTGGTTTCCAAAATTAATAAAAGTGTTACCCAAAAAGTATTCACAGTTTATTTGATAACTCCGGATAATTTAGATGATTATATGCGCATGGCTCAATTGCGGCATGCAGAAACTTCTGCTTTTCAGAAACCACAGAATGCTCGACCTCAAGGTCCACCTCTTAACGAAATACCGAAAATTAAACCAAGAGTAGTTGACAAGAAAATCGGAAGAAATGATCCATGCCCGTGCGGAAGCGGTAAAAAATATAAAAAATGTTGCGGGAAAATAGTTGTTGGTTAGTATTTGTTCAGAAATGTAGAGTTTAATAAAATGGAAACTTGACTTATCCGGCAGCTGCCTGATGAGTTAAGTTGAAATATTTCAGCGGATTAGAAAACTTAAGTCAAGTCATCCGGCAGTTGCCGGAGAACTTAACTCAATTTTTCTTAGTTTACGGACAGACTCTAATTAATATGAATTGAAAGGAATAGGATATGTCGAAACCAAGATTTGATGATCTTTTGGAAGTGGTACTTTCCAAAAAACCATCAAAGGAAAAATTGAAAAAACTCGGAATGACCCAGGAAGAATTGGATCGGTTTTTGGATTCTCTGCTTTATGCCACAGAAACCAAAGCCTATAATCGCATTCTTTCTGAAGATGAAAAAAGAGTGTTAACTCCAGCTGCATTCGGTTACCTGGTTCATCTTTTAAAAATAAAATCTATAGACCGTGAGCTTTTTGAAAATATCATTTCGCTTTCACTTCAATTAAATGTATTCCTACGAAAAAAAATTGATAAACCGATGATGGACGATATTGTTAATTATCTGATATTTTCCGGTCAGGGGGAGATTTCCGTGAGGGATTTAATCGAAAATTTCTTTATTCATGAAACAGATTTTGATTTTGAAGAAGATATCCATTAGGATTTATTATGGGAAAAAATCTAATAATTGTTGAATCACCGGCAAAAGCAAGAACCATCGGAAAATTTCTGGATAATAAATATGTTATTAAAGCTTCAATGGGACACATTCGAGATCTTCCTAAGAAAGAAATTGGTGTGGATATCCAGGATAATTTTAAAGCAAAATACGTAATTGATCCGGGCAAAAGGAAAATAGTTCAAGAATTAAAAAATTCCGTAAAAGATGCTGAAAGTGTTTATCTGGCTTCAGACCACGATAGGGAAGGAGAAGCGATTGCCTGGCATTTGACCCAGGTTTTGCAAAAAGAGCTGGAAAATAAATCTATTCATCGAGTTATTTTTAATGAGATTACCAGAAATGCTATTCAGAATGCAATTAAAAATCCTGTCTCGATTGATCAGAATAAAGTAGATTCACAGCAGGCGCGAAGAATTCTCGATAGGATTGTCGGGTATAATATCAGTCCGATTCTATGGAAAGTAATAACCAAGAATTTGAGTGCCGGTAGAGTTCAATCTGTTGCTCTCAGGTTAATTTGTGAACGTGAAAAAGAGATCGAAAAGTTTGTTCCCAAAGAATTTTGGAATATTGAAGTTTTATTAAAAAAAGATGATCTGCCTTCTTTTAAAGCGATATTACAAAAATGGGAAAACAAAAAAATCGAGATTTCAACGAAAGAGCAATCAGATAAAATTCTGCAGGAAATTGAAGGAAATGATTTTACGATTGTAAAGATTAAACAAACATCCAGAAAAATCCAACCTTCTCCTCCTTATATCACCAGTACTCTTCAGCAGGATGCAGCTCGCATCCTAAATTTTACTCCTAAAAGAACCATGCAAATTGCTCAGCAGCTTTATGAAGGAATAAATCTTTCCGGTGAAACAACCGGTCTGATAACATATATGAGAACAGATTCTTTGAGAGTTTCAAATGAAGCTCTGGGAACATGTAGAAACCTGATTTCGGAAAGATTCGGATCTCAGAAACTGAATCCTAAAACAAGGGTTTATAAAAATAAAAGTTCAGCTCAGGATGCACACGAAGCTATTCGTCCTACAAGTGCATTTCGTACTCCGGAAAGTATTCAAGCATTTCTATCTAAAGAACAAATAAAATTGTATACTATGATCTGGCAGAAATTTGTAGCCACTCAGATGATTCCGGTTTCAATGAAATCTAAGATTTTAGATATCGAATCTGGAAAAGCTATGTTCTCTGCTATTGGAAATACAATCGAAGAAAAAGGTTTTATGGAAGTCTTTCCGCATATCAAAGTAATTCTTGGTGAAAATATCGATGCTCATTATCTGAAAGACGATTTGCTGGAAGCGGAGAAAATCGAAGGAATTCAGCGCTTCACAAAACCTCCTGCTCGTTTTACCGAAGCTTCTTTGATCAAAGAACTCGAATCAAAAGGTATTGGCAGACCTTCCACTTACGCAGCGATCACAAGTACGATTTTATTCCGAAAATATGTGATTTTATCCAAAAAGAAATTTTTCACAACTGAACTTGGTATGACTGTGAACAAGTTTTTGGTATCTAATTTTGATGATTTTTTCAATGTATCCTTCACAGCAAAAATGGAAAATAGTTTAGATGAAATAGAATACGGCAAACTTGAGTGGCACCAGCTTTTGCAGGAATATTATAAATCTATGAATTTGCTGCTGGATAAAGTAAACATCGGTCAAGCAAAAAAAGATCTGGTTGAAGATACTGATATTATTTGTGAGAAGTGCGCAAGTAAAATGGCAATAAAGTGGGGAAGAAGCGGACAGTTCTTAGCTTGTACGAATTTCCCCAATTGTAGAAATATAAAGAATTTCAAGCGAGATGAAAAAGGCGGAATCAAAATAATCGAGCCGGAAAAAATCAATGAAAAATGTCCCAAATGCGGAGCTGATTTAGTTCAGAAGAAAGGACGTTTCGGCAAGTTCATTGCCTGCTCAAATTATCCAAAATGTAAATTCTCAAAACCTCTTACACTTGGCATAAAATGTCCGGAATGCGGCAGCGGAGAAATAACAGAAAAGAAGAGCAAAAAAGGCAAAGTTTTTTATTCCTGCACGAATTATCCAAAATGCAAATACATAACAAACAAAAAACCAATCGATATGAAATGCCCGAAATGCGATTATTATTTCCTGGAAGAAAGATATTCTAAGGAAAAAGGAAAATTTAAAAAATGCCCTAAATGCGGGGAAGAACTTTTTTAATGCTCTTTTAAGAATTGAGTAGGTAGGTTAGAAATAATATCCAATAAAACCCTGAAAAAGTTTCTTTCAAATATTCATGCATTTGACTCTTTCTGGGTTCTGGGTTCTGGGTTCAGGGTTTAGAGGTTAACGAATTCATGTGTTAACGAATTAACGGTTTTTGGGTTCAATGTTGGGATAAAAAAAAGTTTCTTTCAATTTTTATCTAATTTGGTATTTGAAATTTATTTGTAATTTGTTATTT
>JAUWNO010000518.1 GCA_030612605.1 Armatimonadota bacterium | reverse complement strand
TTTATATCAACATTTGGTTTGAAAAGAGAAAACATCTATTTCAGATACAACGAAAGAGCAACCAAAGGAGAATTTGAAAAAGTATTTTCTGAAAATGGTTGGATTTCAAAAAATGCTGATAAAAATTCAGAAATCTATGTTTTTTATGCAGGTCACGGAGTTGCTTCAACAGATGATAAAAGTGCATACTTAATTCCAAATGATATTGATCCAAATTATGCAAGTACAGGTTACTCATTAAATGAACTTTATCAGAATTTGAGTAAAATCGAATCAAAATCAACAACTATAATTCTTGATGCTTGTTTCTCTGGAATTTCAAGAGAAAATGAAATGCTTCTGGCAGATTCGCGACCGATCAGCATTGAAGTAAAGCAAGGTTCAATTCCAAAAAATCTAAATGTTTTCACAGCTTCATCTGGCAATGAAATCAGTTCAGGTTATTCACAAAAAATGCACGGTTTATTCACATATTTTTTTCTAAAAGGATTAAATAAAAATGCAGATCAAAACAATGATAATAAAATAACTCTTGGTGAAATGGAAGAATACTTAAAAGAAAATGTATCTTCACAGGCAAAGAAAATGGGAAGAGAACAGAATCCTCAATTGCATACAGATGATAAAGACAAAATTCTTTTGAAATATTAATGAGTTAAATATGAAATGCATTTTATCCTTCTTAATAATTTCTGTTATTTTTGGATGCTCTTTTAATAAACAGGATATTCCTTCTAAATCAAATCAATCTTTTTCATTATCGCAAAATAATTCAAATTCAAAGCTAATTGATTTGGGAAATCTTTACGATTCGCTTTCTCAGCGTGCGTTTAAAGGTGAACTGGATTTAGCTAAATTTGAAGAAACTTGTGTATAACAAACTTGCCCACAAAAAGCGATAAGATAAGCAAGAAGAACGTGGCAGCTGCCAACCATTACAGGTTATTATAAAACAGAAGATGTAAGAAAGTCGCGTATTTCTTTTTTGACATAAGGTCAGTTCTCAAAGTTATGTTAAGAAGTTTGAAAAATGAATATGAGAGGATTGAGTAATGAAAAGTAAAAAAATAAATGTTCAAGATACAGAAATCACTATAACTTCAATAAATGATGAAGATTACATTTCACTTACAGATATGGTTAGAGATATAGAAAATGGATTAGCTTTAATTGAAAAATGGCTTCGTAACAAAAACACAATTGAATTTCTTGGGATCTGGGAAGAAATCTATAATCCAAATTTTAATTCCCCCGAATTCGAGGGAATTAAAAATCAAGCAGGTTCAAACCGTTTTGTTTTATCGGTAAAACAATGGGTAAGCAACACCAATTCAAATGGTATTATAGCAAAAGCAGGAAGATATGGGGGAACTTATGCTCATAAAGAT
Source organism: Armatimonadota bacterium (assembly GCA_030612605.1). Lineage (GTDB taxonomy): Bacteria > Cloacimonadota > Cloacimonadia > Cloacimonadales > TCS61 > JABMPU01. The sequence continues at coordinate 435 of JAUWNO010000518.1, read as the reverse complement.
ATAGCTTTTGAATTTATGATGTGAATAAGCCTGTAACAAGCTACTCTACATTCAGATTGAAAGAAAAGTTTACAAGCCTTTGGCTTGCAAGAAGAATCGTGGCATCTGCAAAACATTATCAGCAACTTATCGTAAAAGGGTTAATAAGAAAAGATGCAACTATTTCCATTTTGGAAACAGTTCAAGATGAAGGTGTTTCAGTTGTTCGGAATTTCCTAATAACTCTGCATCTAATCAACTGTTCGGAAAATCCGAACAGTTCAATTTGAAGGAAATAGGGAGGTAAGCAGAAATCTTGAATTCTACAACCTTGATGCTATCATTTCTGTCGGCTATCGTGTAAATTCTTATCAGGCAACTCAATTCAGGATAAAAAATTATATCTCGGATTTTTATAAAGAAATTTATCAAAGCAGAATGATAATGTAAATAATT
>JAUWNO010000147.1 GCA_030612605.1 Armatimonadota bacterium | reverse complement strand
GTATCTTTTTTGTGGTATTGAACCATTTTCAACTGCTTTTATCACAGCACATACCTTTTCGTGTGTATGAGTACAATTCGGATATTTACAATCTGAATATATTTTGGAAAATCCGGGAAATAACCTTGGTAGTTTTACTTTATTTTCCCGATTCAAACCAAAAGTTCTTATTCCCGGTGTATCGACAAGATAACCACCAAAATCCCAGGCAATCAACCTGCTGTTGGTTGTAGTATGAATTCCTTTGCGAGTAGAATCACTTATTTCTGAAACCTTCAAATTTAAGCCGGGCTGCAATAAATTTATCAAAGTTGATTTGCCGGTTCCGGAGTGACCGGAAAAAACTGTTTCTTTATTTTTTAAAACATTCTTCAACTTATCAATTCCTTCACCTGTTTTTGCAGACGTAAAAATAATTTTATAACCATTTTCTGAATAAAATTCTATTTCCTTTTTCACTTGTTCCAGCTTTTCTGCCAAATCAATTTTATTAATACAAATTATCGGAGTAATCTCAAAAACTTCCGCAGCACAGATATATCTATCAATCAAACCAAATTTTAAATCCGGTTCATGAACTGATGAGATAATAATAACCTGGTCTATATTTGCCGCAATTATTATTTTTCTTTGATAGTTTTCCTCAATAAACCTGGAAAGTGTATTTTTTCGTGGTAATATCTCTTCAATTCGGGGAACTTCGTTTAAATCGACATTAGAAAAATCCACTCTCACATAATCGCCAACTGTTACAATAGAGCGGGTTTCGAAATTTATCTGTTTCAGTCTTCCGCTTAATTGACATATTGTTTGTAATTTTCCTATCTGCATAACGCATTTATAATTTGTTTTTATTTCTAAAATCCTACCTTTTTTAAGTTTTAATCCTGATTTTTGGCTAATTGCTCCCTTCTCTATCTTTTTCTTCTCAGCTCTTTTTTCCTCGATTATTTCTTCTTCTTCGAATCTTTACAAATTATTAATTTTAAGATTTGTTATCTTTATATTCTTTCTTATGAATTTTTTTTTATCCCTCTTTTTTCTCATTATTACTTTTTATCTGAAATTATATTTTTCAAAGCAGTTTCAATTTTTGTTATATCCACAATTGTATTAACGCAAGGACCTTCCGGACGCTCATTAAGAACACCATATACCGGAATAGGAAATACATCCTGTAAGCCATCCACCAGATCTCTCTGGCAGGCAACAGCAATAATAAATTTTGGTTTATGCTTGATAATTATTCTTCTGGCAAGAGTTCCGCCTGTTGCTATAGCAATATTCACACCATATTTTTTAGCGAGTTTTATCAATTCGGAAATATTGCATTTCCCGCAACCTGCACAATTATTAATATCAACCGTAATCCTTAAATCACATTCCGTATTTTGCAAACAATGGGGAAGAAGAATTAATATATCTTTCGCTTTGAATTTCTTATTTATTGTTTTCATCAGAGCATTATTCACATGAACATAAGATTCGCGGAGTTTATCTTTTGAAATTCCGATAATCCTGCCAAAGAAAATTGTTACAGGAAAAAGTACTCTATTGAAAGCTGCAACAGTAAAATGTGCAACCAGAAAATTCCGTTCTAAAAAGCAGGTAAGATAAACCAGAATTGAACCTATAATCAAGACAACATAAAAAATGCGAAGTGCTGTTAAAGAAATTCCTGCCAGAAGTTTATTAATTTCGTGCAGGCGGGGAGATACAAACCACCACAAAAGAGTTGTAATTACCATCATCAAAAGTAATGTGGCTATGGTTAAACCCAAAAAAAGATTTTTGCCTTTTGTATTTATTTCAAAATCCATTTTCGAACTTATCTCCAATTTCCAACCTGGCACCAAGTTTAAAAGCAAATGAATTCATTATCTTTTTTCCTGCTGGTTGCACTCTTTTTATCAAAATATCATTATCTAAAGTTGCTACAACCAAACCAATATTTTTTATGATTTCCTTTATTGTTCCGGGTTTCTTATCAGACTTTATTTTAAGTATCTCTGTTTCTATTATTTTGATTCTCTTCTCTTTAATCGAAGCTATTGCTCCGGGTTTTTCTGCCAATCCGCGAACTTTGCCGTGAATACTTTTTGCTGAATTCCGCCAATCAATAATTAAATCATCTTTCAGAATTTTTTGGGTAAATGTTGCTTTATTTTCGTCTTGCTCTTTCAGCTTAATCTCACCTTTCTCAAACCTTTCCAGAACTTGCAGAACATCTTTAGCACCCTCTTTTGAAAGCCTTTTATAAAGTTCAGTATAACACTCATTTTCTTTTATTTTAATTTCTCTTTGAAAAAGAATGGGACCTGCATCCATCTTGGCAACGATCTTAATAACTGTGTTTCCTGTAACTTTTTCATCATTGAAAAGCGCATAACGTATTGGCGATGATCCTCTGTATTTGGGAAGTAAAGACGGATGGAGATTTATGCATCCAAGCCTGGGAAGTTTCCTGATTTCTTTCTTTAGAAAACCTCCGTAAGCTACAGCAATAATAATATCAGGTTTTATGTTGTTCAGATAATTAATAACCTCAGAATCGTTTACATCTTCCGGTTGAATTACAGGAATATTCAATTCTTCAGCTTTTACTTTTATTTCCGGAGGAGAAAGTTTCCTATTCCGTCCTTTAGGTTTATCCGGCTGTGTGATGCATAAAACAGGTTTAAATTTTGTGAATGAAAGAAGCTCTAAACAAGGAACAGCAAACCTGGGAGTTCCCATAAAAATAATATTCTTCAATTCCATCTTTTTCTGCGTTAGTTCCAAAATGTATGTTTAATCGAGCTTTTCATTTCTCAGGTTTATTCCATCTTCATCTGTTGTACTTTCCAATTCTCTGATCCTCCTTTTTAAAAATACTTTCTTTAATTTGGGAACTCTATCAACAAACAGAATTCCTTCCAAATGATCGTATTCATGTTGTAATGAAGTTGCGAATAAACCGTCTGCAGAATATTGTCTCAATTCTCCATTTTCATCCAAAGCTTCGATCACAACTCTCTCTGCACGAATTACTTTTTCAAATATTCCGGGTATGCTGAGACATCCTTCTTCAGAAGTAGTTTCACCCTCAAATTCGATAAATCTCGGATTGATAAGAACTCGTGGATTTTTTCGATTATCTCTATACCAATAAGGATCGGAAATAACTATTCTTAATGATCTCCCAACCTGTGGAGCTGCCAATCCAACCCCATCTTTTTCATATAAAGTTATTTTGAGGTCTGCAATTAATTGCTTTATTTCATCGGTTATCTCAGTTACAGGTTTCGCAACTTGCCGAAGAACTTTATCTCCAATTATCCTAACTGGAAGTAATTTGCCCCTTTTTTTCATCTTTGATAATTCCTACAATAGCATTTCTTTGAAATTCGATTTTTGTATTGGTTGTTTCATCTACTCTTACAACCAGAATATTCTTCTCTTTTTTTATGTTCACCACTTTTCCGATAATTCCGCCATTTGTTATCACCGTATCATGAACTTTGACATTATCGATCATATTTTGATGGTCTTTCTGTTTTTTCTTTTGGGGACGGATAATCAAAAAATAAAGAATCGCAAACATAAGAATAAACGGAAAAAATTGAACTAACATATTTGGTTTGTCTGTACCTGCCGTCATTAAAACATAATAAAACATTTTTTATCTCTCCTTTTTTTATAATATTCTATCTAACCACAACAATAGGAAAAATTCTCACAATAATCTGTAAACAAATATTCGCATAAATTCCAGCCATCACATCATCTGCCAGAACTCCCCAGCCTTTGTGAAGCTTTTGTAACATATTTGCAGGTTCGGGTTTAATTATATCAAACAGGCGAAACAGGAAAAAAGCTCCGATTATAATATACATATTTTTGGGCAGATACCAAACTGCAAAAAAGTATCCAAAAAATTCATCTAATATTATCTTCCCGCTGTCGTGTCCCAATTCATCTTCTGCTTTAGAAATAAATATTATTGAAATCAAACTCAGAACTATCAAACAGAAAAGAACTATTAAATTATTTTGGAGTCCGACAGACCAGGCATCCGGCAAAAGAAAATAGACAATTGCAGCAACAGCAGAACCTGCAGTTCCAGGGGCAATCGGAAAATATCCGATTCCTAAAAGCGTTGAAATATAAATCGATATTTTTTTCATACTATCTCATTTTCTTTTCACTGTTTAGTCAAATATCAGATAATATCAGACTAAATTTGTTTAATATTTTATAACTCTCACCCTGACCCTCTCTTAAAAAGAGAGGGAAATAAAGAAAAAAAATTATTTTTTTTCTTTAAAATTTCTCTTCTCTTGAAAGAGATAGGGATTAGGAGTTGATTTTCTTCTTGCTTTTCTTATGTTCCTTCTCTTTGGAATATCTTCCATTTTCTCATCAAAAAGAGAAGGACAGCAGGATGAGTTGCTCTTTTCATTCATCCAGAAGAATTTCAACATAAGTTTCTTTCATCAGCTCTTTCATCCAGTTTTCATAAAGTTCTGTCTCTTTTTTGGAAGTAACAAATTCTTTTAAATTTTCATATATCTCATCAAAATAAAACGGTCTTTCCTCTACTTCTTTTATTTTTGAAAAAATATACAAAACATCACCTTCTTTTATCACAGAAGTATATTCTTCATAATTTAAATTTTCCAAATATTCTTTGAACATTTCAGGATATTCTTCTTTGGTAAATTCTCCAATTACTCCCTCATTTGCAGCAGATGAATCATCTTCGGAATATTTTTTTGCCAGGCTGACAAAATCTTCTCCATTATTTAGTTTTTCCATGATATTATTCATCAAATTTTCCGCTGAAAATATATCATCTTCATTTATCTCGATTTTCTTAAGAATATGTCGAACCCTGATTTCATCACCTTCTTTTTCTTCTAATTTTATAATATGAAATCCAAAGTTGGTTTCCACAACTTCGCTTATTTCTCCCAATTGCAAAGCAAAAGCTGCTTCTTCAAATGGTTTCACCATCATACCGCTGCCAAAAAAACCTAAATCTCCACCAGAGTTTGCTGAAGGACAATCACTCTCTGTTTTGGCAAGTTCAGCAAAATCCTCTCCATCATCCAATTTGTTCTTTATCTTATTAATTTCGATCAAGGCTCTCTCTTCTGTTTCTTCACTCGGTTTGATGGTTATCATTATCATACCTATCTGGTCCATTGCCTGTCGTGCTGGAATTTCATCGCTGTGCTGATTATAATAATCTTCAATTTCACCTTCAGTAATGTGAATTTTCTGCTTTATTTCCGATTGAATTATTTTTTCTTTTAGACGTTGTTCGATTATCATCTGAACGTAATAATCTTTTAGGTCAAGAACAGATAACCCTTGTTTTTTCAGTTCTATTTTGAATTCAATTTCTGATGGAAACTGTGCGGAAACCCTTTTTATCTCTTTATCTGCAATATTTCGTGCTTCATATTCATCAACTTCAAATTCCTCTTGTTTTGCCTTTTGAATTATGATTTTAGATTCAATCATTTGATTAAGAATATCATATTCGCTAATATCTTGTGTAAGAATTCCGGCAGTTTCAAGTTGCTGAATTCGCATATCCAGATCGCTCTGTAAAATTATCTCCCTTCCAACTTTTGCCACGATTTTATCCACAACCTCATCACAAAAAAAATTAATACAACCCATCAAAATCAGTATCAGAAAAACTCTTTTCATCTCTTCTCCATATATTTTTTTTTTTTTTAAAGGGTTGTGTTTAATTCAATTTCTAACTCACCCTCGGTCCCTCTATTCAAAAAGAGGGATGACTTCGTTTTCCCCTTCTCTTTGCAAGAGAAGGGGTTAGGGGATGAGTTGAATAATTGGATTTTATGATTTTTTCTCATTATTCTCAAAATCACCCAATTATGCAGAACTCATTTATTTATTTTTTTTAGCAACTGAAAGCACAAAGAATGTAGAGATAATATTCGATATTAAATATTATATTTTTATCCGTGATCATCC
>JAUWNO010000067.1 GCA_030612605.1 Armatimonadota bacterium | reverse complement strand
ACTCTCTGTGCTGTTATGCGTTCAGGATAGTCTATTGTATAATAATCCCTCACTCCCATCGTTGAATAAGGCATAGCATCTACTCCTGAGGTTAACAACATTGCTGTTGCTCCTAAAACTCCCAAAAATACTAAAAGTTTCGTAAAGTCTTTCATGTTTTGTTTTTTCACCTCCTATTTCTTTTAAAAAGAATAAAAAAGAAGCAATTGGCTCCTTACAACAACAGAGCAAGAGTTACTTCTAAATAACTCATACTCTCTGCTACAACTACACCCGCCGAAGAAAAAATAGTCTCCGTAGGCAGATGGCTCATTTCACTCAGAGCTTCTATCGCCCGAGCACTAAATTCTGCGTATGTCATTTTTCCGTTTTTTCGTTCGTTTGAACGAAACACTGCAACGGAGTTGCACCGTTAACCTGTTCAGTGTGCTTAAATGATGATAGCTCGTCCATCATACTCCTTTTATGGCGTCAAGAAACACTATCATTTTTTCAACAGGGATTCCTTTTTGGTTTTTATAGCTCCTCAGTATATTCCTGTAAACCGGATAAGCTCTTTTTTGAGTCTCGTCGGACTTTTTTAAGTCACGTAGGACTTTTCACGCATCCCGTAGGACCAATGAGCATTTATTTTAGTTTTTCTTTTGGTTCGGAGAAAAACATGTTAAATGGTAAAAAACAAAAAATCCGAAGCCCTGCGTTGGATTCGAACCAACATCAACCAGTTTCAGGGTAATATAAAATCTACTCCTTCCATCCGAATTTCAGATATAAATCCGTATTTCTTTCCTTAATCACGCGACCACCAACTATTGAAAATACTTTGTGATGAGTCCCATGTTTTCCATTCACATGCGCTTTTGTTCTACTCATGTTACCTGATTTTTTCACCTCTCTTTCTTTCTTTCTCCTCTCTAAAACCGCGTCTTTTTAAATAGTTTAAGACAACAGTTTTTTGCCTAATTTCTCCTATTTTTCCTCTCATTTTTTCCACCCTATTACGAATCTGCAGGAGATAAATTACCCACTATAAGACCTCCTATTACATTAACATCTAATTTTCGAGCTTTTTTGAAAAGCTCTAAGTCAAAGTCTGCTCTTTTTTTATTTTCCATTTTATACCTCCATTATGAAGTTATACGCACTACTTCCAAACGCTCTCTCCGAGGTGCATCCCTCGTTCACAACAACCTTATGCCTTCACCGTAATATGACGGGCTAACATAATCAAATCTTGCGCCTCTTTCAGTTGCTATTCTATAACGCACAACTGCAACCATTACGGCATCTTGCTCTGCTAAGCTGTCTACTTCCTCGTCATCGATTCCTCCATCTTCATCCTCTGTTGGCATTTTCTTTTTCCACCTCCAGACTTCACCTAAACAATAATTTAATTAATACGTTCCTATTGTCCTTTTCTTCCTCTTCTTCCTTACCATTAATTTCACAACCTGTAAATGGATCTATTCTGTTATTTCTCATTTCTTCCCTTCATCTTACTTGCAAAAATGGAAACTTCAAGACCATCTTCTGATGGTCTTGAATGCGTCCGGTTTTTTGAGAACAAAAACCGGATGCTTGAGTTTCATCACTTGGTGGAACTCAATACGCTCAGTTCTTCAAACGCAAGAACTGAGTGCCTTACCGAATCTGATACTTCCTCTTCAAATCAGCCCAACTAAAGCATTCATCACACATGTCCACTAAAATCTCTTTCACCATTTTCCGCCCTTTAAAACCTTTTTCAGGCGGATACTTTATATCCTCGGCTACACAGATTCGAGAAATTATCTCAAATAAATACTCAAACGACGGCGCAAAAGATACTAAAACCAAACCTTTTTCCGTTACAACTTTACAACTTTGTTTCATCCCTTATTGTACTCCTTAGCAATTTTTTTACAAAAACCACATTCTTCGCAATTTTTTGCATAACAAGGAACGTCTTGGGTTTTGAAAAATTCGAAAAAGCGAGGATCAATCTTTGATTTTAGTAATTTCGGTTGACTCCCTTCGATAGGAGCAAAACCTGCATCAGGTGAAGTATCTGCCACACCCTTGCCCCATGGTAATATATCCATTATATCAACTGGATCTTTCTCTGTTAAATAGTAATTTAACCATTGCTTAATACGCCATGAGGGTTGCGTTCTTCCGACCACTTTAAATTCCACATTAGACGAATACAATTTTAATTGGCTCGGTAATACCCAATTGTTTTTAAGAATTTGCTCAGGCCAATTTTGCATCGTCAGTTTCTGGCAATAATTACGTGGATATTTATCAAAAACCACATTCATCGATTGCAAAATATAATGTGTTTTTCTGAAAATACAATTCAAATTGCACACTTCATTTAGCATCACCTTCACGTCATGCTCCTTGAAGCCCTGCTTAATCATCTCAGGGAATCGAGATAAACGAGTACTTAACGTAAACTTTGTTGCACCTAATTTTTTCCACTCCACACATTGCTGGGGATTTATAATTTCAGCAATAGTCGAAATTTCAAATACCGGTTTTGGCTTCATATCACGAGCAAGAATAAGTGGAAATGGTGAAGCAAATATAATTCGGTCTGGTCGAAGAGCAGAAATGTCTTCCAAAATGGCCATCGTTTCGGTTGTATCGTTGTCCACAATACTATTATATGTATAAGCAAATTTCATTCCCGCACGGTGTATCTCATGAACTGCCTCAAAAAAGTCTTGCCGTCGTTTTGTCTTCAATACCTCTGTTTCTCTTGCTGATGGTGATATTTCCGGACACGAACCGAACCATCCTACAATGTCTGTTCCTTTATATTCTTTTACCAAATTTATATCTCCGTTAAACGGTGCCCATAGTTTCATTTTAATGCTTCTATATCTCCATTTTCCAATCTCTTCTCCAATCTTTCCAATTTCTTCTTTTTTGCATAGAAATAATCAATTGGACCAAAAACCAATTTCATTTGCTCAAGCACAATTTCGACATCCGCCATTTCCTCAAGCAAATGTGATATATTCTTTTTATCCCTTAAAGTTTTCACCAGTTCTTTTGTTAATTCCGCCATTTCCTCAATCATTACGATAATTTGATGTTCTGGTGTAAAAACTCGCAATGTCCATTCATAAATTTTCGTTTCGCTGCTTGCGGAACGAACTTGTGAGCTGAGCTCACCGTTTTTTTCTTCCATCTTGTTCCCTCCTTTTCAACTCTAAAATTCCCATATTCGCATAATTGCTCAAATCCCTTAAAGTATCCTCCAAATTTTCATCAACCACTTCTCCTACTTTGCCATCTTCTGATAATCGAAAAGCCCGGTGAACTTTATCTAAGATTCTTACCAAAATACCTACCAAACCTGACTCTTCAACAGGCAAATTTCCATAGTCGTTATGCTTCTTACAATAGAGTATATAATTTCCTTTTACAATTTTGCCCATTTCTATTATGTCAGAGCTATATTTCCCTTTCATATCATCTTCCTCAATACCAAGAATCCTAATTCATACTCATCATAGTTTTGTTTCTTCGCAATAGTTTTCCAACCAGGCAGGGATTCAAATTTCGCCATCGTTGGCAATCTGGTTCCATTAATCTGCCTCATGTAATTATCGAAAAACAACTGCCATTCTGAATTTGGTTTCGCCATAAACGTATCTATAATAATTACTTGTGCTCCCTTTGGCAATGCTTCCAAATAATCAGCCGGATTTTTAATCACATGCAGAAAATTTGCAAACAAGAAAAGATAATCCCGCGGATATGGAAAACCTTTGTGCAAATAATCCGGTGATATATTTATAGGTGATTTGTTTCGCTTATCTAAAATTATATATTCCGCACCTATTTGGTTTTCAATTTGCCGTTCATATAAGCCCTCACCGCCACCGATCGAAATAACCCAACCTATCGGTCTTTCTGCAACCTTCAAAATTTCTTCAACCAAACTACTATTTCGCTGCCAAAATTCATAATTATCTTTTCTATACTCCTCTTCTACCAGAGAATGTCCATATAATCTGCTTTTCATGTATTTTTTTATGTTCATCTTTTTGTTGCTTCCTTAAATAATTCGATAAATTCAGATTCTTTATGTTTGTAACAAAAATATGCAGGATGAAATAAATTCACAATCCGATATTTACCAACTGGAAAATCCTGTGAAGCAAATTTACCCAATGCAATCACTAATCGAGGTTTTACTATATTCAATTCTTTCCATAAAAACTCACGACAATTTTGCTTCATTGTATCCGAAGGTATTTGATTTCTAACCGTTGCACATTTCACCACATTAGTCAACCAAATATCGTCTCGTGTTAATCCAGATACTACCAATGCTTTATCCAATAATATTCCACTACCTCCTGTGAACGGAATACCTGATTCTAAGCATTTTGGTTGACATGTATTCTGCCCAACGACCATTATATCAGCATTCGCATTACCAGCACCTGGAAGTGGTGCAACAATCATTTTATCTTTGCATAACCTACAATTTAATACCTCCTCGCTCATTCCCATAGTTTTTTCCTCAGTTCCTTCACAGTATCAACAATACCTGCTTCGTAACCTTCTATATATCCTGTTTTATAACCATCTAAATACTCTTCAGTCCAAGAAGTATGTGTGCAATTGTCTACATTACTTTTCATGTTTTTTCCATTTTAATGCTTCTTCCAGTTTTCCTTTCACCATTCTATCCTTATTGGGTAAGTGCTTTAATTTGAACTTTAATCTATCAACACTTAATTGCCAAAATTGATAAATTTTGGAATTGTCCCATATATCCCTATTAATTTGGCAAGAAATATACTTTCTTCTACTCTTTTTCATCTTCCTTCCACCTATGTGGTCCATATAATAACCAACAATCTTCGCACATACCGCAAGGATTAACTACTACTGTCTTTCCACAAGCCCAGCAAATATGGTCTTCACTCCGTTGCTCCTGAACGGAGTGAACATTTCCGGAGTTCAAGCGCAACTCCGGTAAATCTTCCTTCTTTCTTTTCTCTTCCTCCACTTCTTTTTTAAATCGATTATAAATTGTTCGTTGTTTTTTGTTCATTTTACATACTCCTTTTCCACATATCTAACAAATCATTTCTATTTCCATCATTTAAATCTTGCTTAATTAAATCTTCTCTTCTTTTCTTTACAATCTTTAATAATCTAACCAATCGCTCCTCTTCATTAAGAGTACCTATAAAGTCCATTATTTTTTTGTAATGCATTTTTTCTTCCTCCTATCCCTTTTAGAATTCATCCAATTTTCTTTGCTCCTTCTTTAAATCTTTCTCGAGTTTTATCTTCGCTTTCTTAGATAATTCTCTTGCTGTTCTTATTTCATGTGGCTTACTTTTCAAAATCCTACCACTTAACATATCCTCCACATCAATAAATTTCTGATCGCCCCAATCTCGCTTAATTTCCTTATTTATATCTAAATGCCGAACGACTTCAACGAATCGGTTTGTATCCGAAATTTTTAGAATTTTATTATGCACAAAGCATTCCCGTAAATGCAATGGTCTGAACGACGGGAATTTAAATACTCTTTCCTTTGGATGCTGCATAATCAACGTAGGTAAATCCATATTCTTTTGTGCAATTTTAAATCCACGCATTCGCTGTTTTAACTCACCATCTATCGTCCATCCATAATATATACCATTTCCAATCTGACAAAATTCAGCATATTCAGTTTTCTCAAACGATCCTAACTCACCTGACAAATCAACTTTTTTCAGTTCCTTCGTAAATCCAGCACCATCTGTTGAAACTGCAATAATATCATTCCATGCATCATTTTCTGTAATTAAATCCGCCATTATTTCCTTTGTCTTCCAGGTTACTTTACCATATACATGAGGATAAAAGAACCATGTATTATCTGTATGAAACTTCTGCTTAAACTTTCCTGAAACAGAGTTCATAATAGTTTTAGCAATCCAATACTCTGGAGAACCTTTCCCTTTCTCTTCCTTCGCTTTAAATTTTCGTTGAATCAAAATATCTACCGGCTCTCGAAGTGGAAAACTCTCATGTCTTGGAATTAAAATAGTACCCTGATAAGGTTTAATTTCCGCAAACTTAGATAAATATTTCCACTGATCAATAGTTAATGTTGTAGCAACAGGTTCATCATTCACCACACAATGCAAAACAGAATTATTCACCCATTTTATTGATTTTCCTTCATAAAAAGACTCGTCGAAATAAAAATACACCTCCGGCAATAATGGTAACTTTAGACTCCTGATCTCACAAAATACAAAACCATATTCTGCCTTTTGTAATTTTTCAATATCGTCTGTCTTTTGCCAAACACCTGACCAATATGGAATATCCCTCATAATCGTCGGATATGCGCTGATAATATCATAATCCCAAGTTTTCTGGAACCATCCTCGCTGCATCGCGTCGTTCCACCCTCCTCGTGCCAAATCATCCATAATATTTTCGATGTTACGACGTTCAACATTCTCCTGTTTCCAAAATGTAGGATGAATCCTCGGAATCTGACCATACTTAAAATCAGGATTTTTCAGAAATGGTCTGAAATATTTCACCGCCATATTACCTAAAGAATAAGGCTGTGCAAAATCATACCCTTCTCCAACACAAGCTTCCTCGAATTTGTCCGTTAATAATTTTGTTGCACGAGCGTCAGCAATACAATATTCATTAATTTCGTCATGATGCTCGTCGTAATATTCTGTCGTATTTTGCCCATGTTGTGAATCCACAAACGTCTTTATTACTTCTGAATCTTTTTTCCAATCTTTTTCTGATAAATATTCCTTCGATGCATTCGCCAATCTCATATATTTGTACATTTGAGCAATATCCCACAAAAGCGCTCGATGTTTTTTCTCAATATCCTGAATTACAACATTAGAACTTCCTAAATGATGCAACTTCCAGTTCTTATATATTGTATCTTTCTCATCCATCAATTCAGCAATGTTCCTCAACGGTAACATTTTGAGAATACCATCCGAATCAAAACGAAGATTCCAGCAAAAAAATCGACGTTTATACTGGCTTTCCGAAAATACCGAGAAAATCTCGTCGATCGTAGGATATTCAATGTATTTTCCATCATCCCAAGCAATTACCACAATATTTCCGTCCACTGTTTCTGTATCAAACCCACTATTCATTTTCATTTTTTACCTTCGCCCAATGACTTCTCCAATCCCTTTTCGCCTCACGTGTGTGAATCTCCACAATATCCCGACGCTGCAAAAGCTCAACATAATCTGGTAATTTTACGTAAATTACGCCTTTATTACAGTCAAATGCATACTTTATTTCCTCGAATGTGCCTCTCCCAATGTTTCCATTTTTCTGCACTGTAAAAATAAGAAACTCAGACTGATCGATGTACTCAAAGAAAAATTTCATATATTCCAACACCGGAAGAAAGGGAGAGAGTTCTTTCTCTGCCCGGCGTTGGATTTTTTTATCAGATGGATTTATGATAGAATGATCCGGATATAATTGATGTATAAAAGCTAATGCATCCTTCTCTCTATCAGACCCATAGTCCGGTCTACCGTGTGCAAAATAGATTTGTTTTTTCATTTCTCCTTAAGACTCAAACGATATTAATTCACCCATTGGACCCATTACCTTATGTCTTCCAGGATGTATTTTATAAGCAGCTTTTATATGCTCTTGAACTTTCTTTGGATATTTCTGAAACTCACGTCTCAAACGCCAATATTCTGTATTGTAAACTTCTTTCTTTGCAATCTTATAAGATTCGTGATATTTCAACTGACGCATCTTCACGTGCTCCGCAAAAATTCCTAAACCCTTAGGTCGTTTTCCAACTGCAACCGGTTTAGGTACAATAACTTTTGCTTTTCTTATCGCTGCAGTTCGATACTTTGGTCGATACTGCTTTCTAATGTAAGCCTCAGTACCATATTTTTTAATATACTCTGCTTTTTTCATGTGTTAAACTCTTTAAGAATAAAAATTGCCGCTCTAATTACTTAGAGCGGTCTTTTTCCATTTCCACACCAATGGTAAAACCTTCTAAAAATCCATCTGCAAAGATTTCTTCGAAGATTTCTTCCATTATACTCAACGATTCTTTTGGTTCCATTTACTCTTTTCCGAATACTCTTTTTATTTTATATCCCATTTTTCTCAAATAATAATGGTTCAGGACCAATTCAATATTGCCTTTCAAATCCTCAAACGCTCTTATATCAATATACACACGTTTGCCTCCTATTCTCAAATATCCCACACCATCATTATGGATATAACCTACTTCTATTTTTTCTTCTTCTTTTTCTTCTGACATTTTTCCTCTCCTTTTTTGAAGTCTTACGAACTTACTTCCAGAACGCTCTTATTCAACCAAAAAATTAAGAATTTGCAGGGCTCAACCAATTTATCCCGTCAGGAAGACCTAAGGAAACATTTCCGCATACTCCAGATGAATGAAAATGCCCTTTTCTATAATCCACTAATTCATTTAATGCCTGCCTATAAGCTTCCACATGCTCCTGACTGGGTTCTGCATCATATATTTCCTCAGCGATTCTTACTCTTTTCCTCAACTCTTCTAATTTTTCTTCTTCGGTCATTTTTCTTTTTCCTCCTTTAAAGCCCTAAATCTGTTAATGTTCTATGTTCTTCCGGTGTAAGAAAATACACTCTTGCACCGTTTTCCCAATCATGGTGTAACTGGAATTGTTTCGCCCATGCTGATGGGAATTTGTCTGCTTTCCAATGTCTATCATGCCTTCTTAGATTTTGTTTTTTCTTTTGCTTTTGATTCATTTTATACCTCCTTTGAAAGCTATACGCACTACTTACAAACGCTCGCTGCCACCGCTGGTGGCAGAGAACCTTCACAACAAATTAAGAGCATTTGTTGTGAATGCTCTTATTTAT
>JAUWNO010000281.1 GCA_030612605.1 Armatimonadota bacterium | reverse complement strand
CTCCATAAAGACACAAATTTATATTTCTTATCTGTGACTATCCGTAACATCCGTGTCATCCGTGTGCTATTCTTTTCCCATAAAATAAATATTAAAAAATCTTACAAGCTTTTTATTTGACATATAAGAAATGGTTAAATTCCTTGAATTTAGGAAATGTTTAAATCTGAGAATTTAATGATTTTCTCAATTATTAAGGATTTTTAAATGAAGAATTCCTCAAACTTTCTTGCCAAGCTTGAAAGATTTGTTTTTGAAAACAAGTTGATAAAAGCCGGAGATAAAGTTCTGGTCGGCTTTTCCGGTGGAGCAGATTCAACTTCTCTTCTTTTAGGACTCTGGCATTTAAAATCCAGGTACAGATTTTCAATTTTAGCTGCTCATATAAACTATAATTTACGAGGAGATGATTCGATTAAAGATGAAGAATTTGTGAAAAACTTCTGTTTTAAAAGAAATATCTCGCTGGTAATAAAGAATGTTACTTTGAAATCAGAAAGTAACTTGGAAAACAAAGCTCGAGAACTCAGGTTTAAATATTTCAACAAAATCGCAAATCTATATAAAATAAATAAAATTGCCTTAGGTCACAATAAAAACGATCAAGCTGAAACAGTGATTCTGAGATTATTCAGAGGAGCAGGTTTAACAGGTTTGAGAGGAATCAAACCAATTAATGACCAAATTATTCATCCGCTGCTTCCCTTTTCCCGGCAAGAAATTTTAGATTTTCTTCAAAAGGAAAATATATCATGGAGAGAAGACCTCTCAAATCAGGAAAACATCTATAGCCGCAACAAAATCCGCAACGAATTACTTCCCTGGATCACCAAAAACTTGAATACTAAAGTGATTGATAAATTGTTCGGCACATCATCGATTTTGGGAGAAATGGATGATATTTTAAGGAATCTGGCTAATCTGAGAATTTCAAAAGCCCTGATTAAACATCCCCAAAACGATTTTCGGCTCTCTCTGGAAACACTTAGAAAAACAAAATCAATTTTAAGATTTTATATTTATCGTGAAATTTATAAACGACTTTCGGGTGATGAAAAAGATTTTTACCAGAAAAATTTTGCGGAAATCGAATCTATCATTTACACTCATGGCAGTAAAAAAATAATCCTTCCTAAAAATGTTTTTGTATTCAAAGAATATAATGATTTAATCTTTGGCAATGTATCCGAGCTGGAAGAAATCGATGTTCAAAACAAACGGGAAATCGCGAGTTTAAGAAATCGATTTACTTTTGAAGATTATCGAATAATTATGAAAAATCTGAAAAAAATTCCTCATAAACTCTACCTTTTCGAAGATAAAAAAATAACCTACATCGACTTAGATAAAACCTCCTTTCCCATAACAATCAGACATCGTCAACCCGGAGATAGATTCTATCCTTTTGGCATGAAACACTCAAAAAAGTTAAAAGATTTTTTCATTGACGAAAAAGTGCCTAAATTTGAGAGGGATAAAGTTTTGCTGTTCTGTGACGATGAGAAAATTTTGTGGATTGCAGGCATGAGAATCGATAATCGGGTTGCTGTTACAGGTTCAACAAAAAATATTCTGAAATTGAAAATTGAAAAAATCGCGACTAATAAAGCCAGGCCGGCAGAAAGATTTAAAAAGAGGAGATAGAAATTATGGAAAAAGATATTTTAAGAATCCTTTTATCGGAAGAACAGATTCAAAAAAAAGTATCTGAACTTGGAAAGCAAATTTCCAGAGAATATAAAGACAAAAATCCAATAATGATATGCATTTTAAGAGGGGCTGTTTTTTTCCTGACAGATCTGCTGAAAAACATCTCAGAACCTTTGGAAATAGATTTTTTTTCTCTTTCCAGTTACGGAATCAGCACCAAATCTTCTGGTGTTGTAAAAATCAGAAAAGATATTGATTCGGATATTTTGAATCGTCACGTAATAATCGTGGAAGATATTGTTGATAGTGGACTTACACTAAAATATATTTATGATTATTTAGAAAAGCACAATCCTGCTTCTGTGAAAATATGTGTTCTTTTGGATAAACCCCAAGCTCATGAAATTGATATAAAAATCGATTTCCTTGGATTTGAGGTTGGTAACGAGTTCGTTGTAGGATATGGTTTGGATTATTCAGAAAAATATCGTAATTTATCATACATAGGAATTTTAAAAGAGGAGATATATTCCTGATGGAAAATAAAAATAATAATAAACAAAAAAAGCAACCGGATAAAGAGAAAAAGTTTTTCCCTAAAATGAAAAAATATCAATCCATAACTTTCTGGGTTGTAATAATTCTTTTCTTAATCCTTTTTTATCAGATGAATAAAAATTTGAGTGGGAAAATTCAACAAATTTCTTACACTGAATTTATCACGATGGCAGCAAATGGTGAAGTTTTATCTGCAGTTTTCAATGGCAAAGATGTGAGTCTTACTGATATTAACAATACAAAATATACCACTTATCTACCTTTTGAAGATTCGGATCTGGTAAAAGAATTATCTGCAGCCGGCGTGATTGTCTTTTCTCAAAAACCATCAAAAGTTCTGGGAATGATATTTTCCTGGTTACCGTTTCTTATTTTCATTGGATTCTGGTTATTCATGATGAAAGGCATCAGAGGTGGTGCAGGACAGGCATTTAGTTTTGGTAAAAGCAAGGCACGTTTGTCTGTGAAAGGTAAAACTAAAGTTACTTTTAAAGACGTTGCTGGCGTGGATGAAGCAAAAGAAGAACTTGAGGAGATCATTGAATTTCTTAAAGCCCCCGAAAAATTCCAGCGATTAGGCGGCAGGATTCCACGAGGGGTTTTGCTTTTGGGAAGACCCGGAACAGGAAAAACTCTCCTGGCAAAAGCAGTTGCCGGTGAAGCAAATGTTCCATTTTACAGCATCAGCGGTTCAGATTTCGTGGAAATGTTCGTGGGAGTCGGTGCTTCCCGGGTTCGAGATATGTTTGTTCAGGCAAAGAAAAATGCTCCCTGCATAGCTTTTATAGATGAGATCGATGCTGTAGGACGTCACCGCGGTTCAGGTTTGGGTGGTGGTCATGATGAACGCGAGCAGACTCTTAACCAGCTTTTGGTTGAGATGGATGGGTTTGACCCGAATGATTCTGTTATCATCATCGCAGCTACAAACAGACCGGATGTTCTGGATCCTGCTCTTTTGCGTCCCGGCAGATTCGATAGACAGGTTATTGTGGATCTGCCGGATATAAAAGGAAGAGAAGCAATTCTGAGAGTT
Source organism: Armatimonadota bacterium (assembly GCA_030612605.1). GTDB lineage: Bacteria > Cloacimonadota > Cloacimonadia > Cloacimonadales > TCS61 > JABMPU01. The sequence goes on along the minus strand of JAUWNO010000281.1, from coordinate 525 downwards.
CATTCACGAAAACTTCCCATTGCCAAAGAAGTGAAATACAGTCTTATTGCTCGTGGAACTCCCGGTTTCAGTGGCGCTGACCTGGCAAACCTGGTAAATGAAGCCGCTCTGATGGCAGCACGCAAAAATAAGAAAAAAATTGAAATGGATGATTTTGAAGAAGCAAAGGATAAAGTTACTCTGGGTAAAGAACGTAAAAGCAAAGTGATTTCTGAAGAAGATAAAAAAATTACTGCATTTCATGAAATTGGACATGTATTATGCTCGATGTTCTTAGAAAAAGTGGAACCGATTCACAAAGTAACCATCATACCAAGAGGATTCACAGGCGGTGCCACGCATATGCTGCAAACGGACAGAACCTATTATACGAAAAGTTATCTCGAAGAGTCAATCATTGGTTTAATGGGTGGCAGATGCGCTGAAGAAATTGTTTTCAATGAGATATCATCCGGAGCTTCTTATGACATTCAAAATGCCACAGCTATAGCAAAAGATATGGTTTGTAAATTAGGAATGAGCGAT
>JAUWNO010000203.1 GCA_030612605.1 Armatimonadota bacterium | reverse complement strand
TATTCTTCATTTTGATTTAAAAGATAAATCTGATCTGACTGATTCTATGATTATCTGTCATGGAACCGGTGAATTGCATACAAAAGCAATTGCAGAAAATATAATTCAGAAATCCAAAGAACAGAAGATTCATATTTTCGCTACAGAAGGGCTGGGAAATGCAACCTGGATTTTAATAGATTTTATTGATATTATTGTACATATTTTTAATGAAGATACCAGAAATTATTACAAATTAGAAGAGTTATGGAATGTTAACCATCATAACAAAAAGGATGTAGAATCTGATTATGTTAAAAGCTAAGATTCTGAAAGATTTAAAAAAATGCATGTCGAAACTCGATTTCAAATTCGAGGATAGTTTTTCAATCGAGGTTCCAAATATCGCTGAACATGGTGATTTCTCCTCTAATATCGCTCTTTTGAATGCCAAAAAAAACAAAATGAAACCACGCGATATGGCAAAAAAAATCGCAGATTATTTGATTCTTAAACGGGATTATAAATCTGTTGATGTTGCTGGACCTGGTTTTATCAATATAAAATTGGCAAATAAAGTTTATCATAAAGGATTAATTCAAATAATAACCAAAAAGCATAAGTTTGGTTCTTCAAAATATGGAAAAAAGAGAAAGATATTACTGGAATTTGTGAGTGCAAATCCCACCGGTCCTTTAAATATTGTTAGTGCACGTGCTGCTGCTTATGGTGATTCTTTGTATAGAATTATGAATTTTGTAGGATTTCAGGCATTTAGAGAATTTTATATAAATGATGCCGGCAACCAGGTTGATATTTTAGCAGAATCGATTGAAATAAGATATCGAGAAATTCTTGGAGATAAAATCGAAGAATTTCCCACTGAAGCATATCATGGGGAATACATCAAAGAGCTGGCTGCAAGATTATACACTTCGGAAGGTAAAAACCTTTTCTACCTGGCAGAAAAAGACAGGCTGGAAAGAATGAAAAATTTTGCACTTGAAGATATTCATCAATCCCAATTGGAAAGCTTAGAACGATTTGGAGTGACCTTTGAAAATTGGATGTCCGAAAAAAAATTACGACAGGAAGGAATTTTAGAAGAAGCTCTAAGTTATCTTGCCGAAGCAAATTGCACTTACGAAAGCGACGATGCTGTCTGGTTTTCATCGACTAAATTTGGTGATGAAAAAGACCGTGTGCTTATCAAATCCGATGGTCATCCAACCTATCTTGTGCCGGATATTGCCTATCATATCACAAAATACCAGCGTGGATTCAGCATTATGATCGATGTTTTCGGACCGGATCATCATGCTCATGTTGCCAAACTTCGAGCTGCAATGATGGCTCTCGATTATGACCTTGAAAAACTCAAAGTTGTTTATCTGCAGCATATCACACTTTATTCTCACGGTGACAAAATTAAAATGTCAAAACGTGCCGGTAAGATCATCACTATGGACGATTTGATAGATGAAGTAGGTAAAGATGCTGCTCGTTTTTTCTTTATCAACAGGAAACCTACAGCTCATCTGGATTTTGACATGGAACTTGCCAAGAAGAAATCAAATGAAAATCCTGTTTATTATTGCCAATATGCTCATGCAAGAATTTGCAGTATCCTCAAAAAAGCCAGAAAACAAAAAATAATTCTTAAAACATTTGATGTGAAAAACCTGAAAAAACTGAATAAAGAGGAAGAACTCGCTATCATCAAGAAACTTTTGGAACTGCCTTCTATTTTGATTTCTGCGGCAGATAGCTTTGAACCGCATCGCTTATCCGGATATGTTCAAGAACTTGCAGGTTTGTTCCATAAATATTATTCAAAATACAAAATAATTAATGAGAACACAATAGAGTTGAGTCAAAGCCGATTGTATCTAATAACTGCAATAAAAAATGTAATTTCAATTTCTCTGAGTTTAATGGGAATTTCTGCTCCTAACAGGATGTAATTATATTTTCCAATTAATTTCTGAAATTGAAAACTTTATAAAACCGAGATAAAAAATTATGAAAAAATTAATCGTATTATCAGATACTCATAAGAATCAAATCTTATTGAGGAAAGTTCTCTCAAATGAAGAAAATCTCACTCATATTTTTCATTTAGGTGATTTCTACGAGGACCTGGATGATAACTTTGATCTTACAGAAAAAAAGGCAATCGTGAAAATTCCCGGTATTTTCCATCCAAAATATTTAGATAAAACTCTTCCAGCAATTCAATCTGCAAGCATTTCAGGTTGGAATTTCCTGCTTGTTCATAACATCGAAGATTTAAAGGATATTCCAGATTCAATTAATTTCATTTTTTACGGTCACACTCATCAGCATCGTTTTGAAAAGAGAAATAAATTCTATTTTCTGAATCCTGGTCATCTTAAAGAAAAAATTGAAAAAAATAGAAAAGCTTCGTATGTGGTTATTAATATAACTTCATCTCAGGTTGAAATCTTTTTCAAATACTTAGATGGTTCTGTATTTCATACAGAAAAAATAAATCGCAATTAAATAAATTTTGGAGGAACAATGACGATTGAAGAAATCAATCAAAAGGTCATGGAAAAAAGCGAGATAATTGATAAAATCAATGCTGAAATAAGTAAAGTGATTGTCGGTCAAAAATATATGATCAAAAGGATTTTGATAGGTTTAATAGCAGATGGTCACATTTTATTGGAAGGAGTTCCAGGTCTGGCAAAAACTCTTGCTGTGAGCACAGTTTCCAAAACCATCAAAGCCAGCTTTAAAAGGCTGCAATTTACTCCGGACTTACTACCAGCAGATTTGATCGGCACATTGATCTATAATCAAAAAACTACTGAATTCGTGCCTAAGAAAGGACCGATCTTTGCCAATTTTATCCTGGCAGATGAAATCAATAGAGCACCGGCAAAAGTCCAATCTGCTCTTTTGGAATCAATGCAGGAAAGGCAAGTAACTATTAGCGATACAACCTATCCGCTTCCCAAACCTTTTTTGGTTATGGCTACTCAGAATCCAATCGAACAGGAGGGAACTTATCCGCTTCCGGAAGCACAAGTTGACCGTTTCATGCTGAAACTGCTGATTGATTATCCCTCACGAGAAGAAGAAATGCAGATAATGGAAAGAATGGTTCCAAACGACGAAATCACGGTAAAAGCTGTTATGAATCCAAAAGATATTTTGGAAATTAGAGAAACTGTAAAAGATATTCATATGGAAACAAAAATTAAGGATTATATTTTGGATCTTGTTTTTGCAACCAGAGAACCGGAAAAATTCAAGAATTTAAAAGAGCTTTCAGATTTGATCGATTATGGTGCTTCCCCTAGAGCATCAATATATCTTGCCCAAGCTGCAAAAGCTCATGCTTTTCTGGAACACCGCGGCTATGTAACTCCGGATGATATTAAAGCAATTGGTAAAGATATTTTACGTCATCGCATCATTCTTACTTATGAAGCCGAAGCTGAGCAAATAACTCAGGAAGATATTGTGAACAGGCTTTTTGATGAGATTGAAGTACCGTAAAAGATTGAAAATTGAATATTGAATATTGAAAAATAGCGAGACAAAAAAATAATGAAACTATATTCTCATCTTTCGGGTAAATTTTCGGTAAAGAAATGGAAACAGCAGATATAATTAAAAGAATTCGCAAAATCGAAATCACAACTCGAAACCTTGTGAATGAACTATTTTCAGGTGAGTATCACAGTCTATTCAAAGGGCAGGGATTGGAATTTTCCGAAGTTCGTGCATATCAGGAAGGAGACAGTTTTCGTCAAATTGATTGGAATGTAACAGCCAGACATGGATATCCTTTTATCAAAAAATTTGAGGAAACGCGGGAATTGAATGTGATGTTTCTTGTGGATTGCAGCGCCTCTACCCTATTTGGAACAAAAAGTTTTTTGAAATCGGAATTCATCACGGAAATTACAGCAGTGCTTTCTTTTTCTGCAATTTCCAATAATGACAAAGTCGGTTGTCTTCTTTTCACAGATGAAGTCGAGAAATACATTCCTCCTAGAAAAGGGAAAAAACATGCCTTAAGAATTTTACGCGATATTTTATATTTTGAACCTGAAAGCAAAAAAACAAATATCAAAATCGCAGTTGAATTTATCTATCGTTTGATTAAAAAGAGAAGCATCATTTTTGTGATTTCAGATTTTCTGGATAAAGATTATGATGACAGTTTGAAATTGCTGGCAAAAAAGCATGATGTGATTGCACTTCGGATAATCGATAAATCTGAAACTGAAATGCCTGATGCAGGATTGCTTCTTCTTAGAGACCCTGAAACAAATCAGATATTTTCAGTAAATTCATCAAATAGAAATTTTAGAGAAAAATATAAAGATGCTGTTCTCCAGTTAGAAAAAGAGATGTCTGTTAGATTCAAAAAAATGAAAATCGATTTGATAACTTTGAGGACTGATAAACCTTATGCACCTGAATTGATGAAGTTCTTTAAATTAAGAATAAAAATGAAAAGGTAATGTGACATAAACCTCAGGTTTGTGAAAAAAAAAGATCTCAAAGCAGGAGCTATGAGTTACAAATTAAAAAAAGTTTATTTATTTTATTGATTCTAATTCCAATATTATCCTTCTCGCAGAGTCTGGAATACAAACTCGATAAACCCAATAATCTTTTTATTGGCACCCCTTTTCATCTTTTAGTTGAGATTACATCAAATCCTGAAGATAGTCTTTTTGCTCCTGAAATCGATACTCTGGATGTATTTATCTTGAAAAAAGTTATTTCCGATGAGACTATTTCTGATGATAAAAAAACTATAAATCTTGATTTTATTTTTCAAGCTTTTGACACTGGTGAATTTACTTTCCCAGAATTAGAATTTGCAGTTAAATCCAATGATAGTCTTTCTTTTCTAAGAACTTCAGAATTCGTTTTGAATGTTAAATCCGTCATTTCAGATAGCACTCAAACAAT
>JAUWNO010000160.1 GCA_030612605.1 Armatimonadota bacterium | reverse complement strand
CAGAGAAAATGGGAATTATACATCTTGTGAACTTTCCGAAAGTTTCAATTACCTGCTCAAAGATTGGTATCTGATTCCCAAACTTTTAAATCATTCTTATTGGATAGAGCCCTATTTTGATGTAGGTGGTGGCAACATTTTGATGAATACATTTTCTGCACCGATTTATTCCAAAGATAAATTCATAGGAATCGCAACTGCTGATATGTCATTGGAAAATCTTAAAGCTCGAATGGATAGTGTCAAAATTATGGGCGGATACACATTTATCATCAGCCAGCACGGAACCTATATTTACCATCCAAACAGAAAAGATATTATGAGGGAAACTCTTTTCAGTAAAGCACAAAGAGTAAATTTTCCTCCTATGAGAGAATTTGGACGCGATATGCTGAAAGGCAATAAAGCTGTTATTCCTTTCTTAGACCCGATACAAGGTACTAAACAGTGGCTGGTTTATACTCCCATAAAATCTACTGGTTGGACTTTAGCTGCAATCATACCGGAAAAACAGATTTTAGCATCTGTGCATTCTGCAATTTTACGTCAGAGTTCAGTTATGTTGATAGGACTTCTGATTATTTCTCTGGTAATTATCTGGGCTTCTATTGGAATTACAAAACCGATTCGGAAACTGGTTGGACTTGCAGAAAAACTTGCTACCGGAAATCTGGATGTACAAATGGAAAATATCAAAGGGGAAGATGAAATTCATGAGCTGGCTGTGGTTTTCAATAAAATGGTCATAGATTTGAAACAACATATTAAAGATTTAACAAGAACCACTAAAGCAAAACAAGCTGTGGAAAGCGAATTGAAAATCGCACGTCAGATCCAAGAATCGCTTTTACCCAGAATCTGGCCTGCTTTCCCGGATAGAGAAGAATTTGATCTTTTTGCCAAAAATATTCCGGCAAAAGAAGTTGCTGGTGATTTTTATGATTTCTTTTTTTTGGATGATAATACTTTAGCGATCATTATTGCAGATGTTTCCGGAAAAGGAATTGCAGCAGGTTTATTCATGGCAGTAACCAGAACTTTGATGAAAACAGTTTGTCAAAAAGGTGTGGAACCTGCTGATGCTATTGAGAAAGCGAACAATATTCTTTGTCAGGATAATGATGCCTGTATGTTCACAACTCTTTTCCTGGCAATTTACAGTGTGGATTCCGGCAAGTATTCTTATGCAAATGCAGGGCATAATTTACCGATCGTTCTAACCAAGAATGGAGATTGTAGATTCCTGCCAACTCTCAATAATATTGCCATGGGAATCGATGATGTACACCATTACAGCCAGAGCGATTCGCATTTGGAAGTTGGTGATTGTCTGGTGCTTTATACTGATGGAGTTACCGAGGCAACAGACGGTTCAGATAATCTTTATGGTGAAGAAAGATTTTGTGATAAATTGAAAATCAATGTTTCAAATCCGGTGGAAGTTATTTTGGATAAAATAGAAGTTGACCTTGATAAATTCCAAGGAGAAAATCAATTTGATGATATTACGATGTTGTTTATTCGAAGGAATGAGACTTGATTTATACACTTTCCGAAGCTTCTAACGGAGAAATTCTTGAAAAATAAGATTCGGAAAGTTTTTAGTGCTTTCATAGGAGTTCGAAGGAATTGAGTTTTAAACTCATTCCCACGTTTCTGCGTCAAAATTGGATTAATTATTTTATGATTGTATAGGTTTTACGCAGAGCGTCAGACTATTGTATTCCCACGCAGGACAGCCTGTGTGAAAATGATTTCTTTAAGTTATAACGACCCCCATCCCTAACCCTTCCCCCTATCGAAGGGGAAGGGAACTACCTGCAGCAAAAGGAGATAGATTCTCCCCCTAAATAGGGGGAGTTAGAGGGGGTTTGGAAAATATCGAGTATTTCATCAGTTTTCCCACGCAGGAGCGTGGGAACAAGAAGAATAAAACTGGTTTTAAACAAGAAGCAATAAATTATTGGAGGAGTGTAATATGTTAAAATTTATACAAATAACTTTAATTCTTTTAATAGCAGCGAATTATGCGTATTGTAAGGAAAGGGAAGTAATCTATGGTTTCGATGCTGAGTTTCCACCTTTTTCATTTATGGAAAACGGAAAGCCAACCGGTTTTGATATTGAAATTTTGGAATCAATTTTTGAAAATTCAGATGTAAATCTGATTCTTATACCAAAACAGTGGGATGATGTTCAGAAATGCTTGCAAGATGGAACCATCCATCTAACTTCCGGAATGGCTAAAACTTCTGATAGAGTAGAGATCTTTGATTTTTCTGATCAACCTTTATCAGCTTTAACAGTGAAAATGTTTGTTCGAGATAATAGTCTGGCAAATAATATGGAATTATTGGAAACAAGCAAAGTATCAACTCAGCAAGGTTCCTGGTATCAAACTGTTTTAGAAGAAGCAGGAATGAATAATATCAAATTATATGATACGGAATTTGAAGCATTGAAAGCAGTTTCAGAAGGAGATGTAGAGGCTTTTGGCGGAGCTGCAGAAACTGCATATTACAATCTTTCAAAAAACAATCTTTCCGGAATTCATGCTTTTGGAACTCCTTTAAAGAGAACTTCAATTTATTTTGTTATCAGGAAAAATGATACTGAACTTAAGAGGCTGATAAATACCGGATTGGAAGAAATAATCCAGAATGGAAAGTATTATGAAATCTATCGAAAATGGTTTATAGAAAAACTTTCTGAAGATGAAATAGATGCCCTGATCAGTAGTGCTCGCGACGCAGCGGTTTATGCATACGCTCCCTATTCAAATTATTATGTCGGTGCTGCAGTTCTCACAAAATCCGGATATATTTATACCGGTTGCAATATTGAGAATGCACTTTTTGGATTGTGTGCCAGTGCCATCAAAGTTGCTATTTACAAAGCTATTTCAGAAGGTGATACGGAAATAAAAGCGATTGCAAATTTTTTGATGGATGGAACTATTGGTGCTCCCACAGCAGAAGAACGTCAGATTATTTATGAATTCGGGCAAGGTATCCAGATTTTGATGGGAGATAATGAGGGGAATTATAAAGTTTTTTTAATTTCAGAACTGCTTCCGTATCCATTTAAATTAGAATAAATTATTGAAATGAAAATCGAGAATATTTTTTCTGAAGATAAGATTTTAAACTCTCATGAAATATTTGAAACTTTATTAGATTCAGAGAATTTCAAATTGGAAAGGATAATTTCTTCCGGACAGGCTACTCCAGAGGGTGAATGGCTTTCACAGGAATTGGATGAATGGGTGATTCTTCTGAGCGGAAGCGCAGGATTACGTTTTGAAGATGAAGAATGTATCCTTGATTTATTTCCCGGAGATTACATCCATATTCCAGCAAATAAGCTGCACCGCGTGGAATGGACAGATAAAAACCAGAAGACAATCTGGTTAGCTTTGCATTATAAATGATGGAATTCGTAAACTCAATTTCAGCCCTTCTCTAAACCTTGAAAAGGCTTCTTTCAAAAAACTTCTTCGTGCTTAGCACTTTCAAGGTTTCAATCAGGTTTTAGTTTTATCCTAACCCTCAGACCTCTGTAAAAATGAGTAAATATGATTTTTGAATCGCAAATAAATGAATCAATAAATTTGTCATTCTTAAGATTATTCTTCTTTTTAACTCATCCCCTAACCCCTTCTCTTTAAAAGAGAAGGGGAACACGACTGTTTCCCTCTGGTAAAAAGTGATTATATTATTTGCGATTTGCTTTTGCAAAATCCATTGATTTGCTGAGGTATGAACCCTGAAAGAGTCAAATAAAAGAAAATTGAAAGAGACTTTTTCAGGGTTCCGTCAGTTGAAAAGGTTCTGCAAGCAGAAGAGTCTCTTAAACCTTTTTAAGGTTCACAATAAAATGTTATTGACACATTAAATAAAAAAAGGAAATTCAGCAAAAGTGTAAGTATATCAAAGAAGTGAAGTTTATCAATTATTATAAAAAGGGAAGAAAGTGGAAAATCAGAAAAAAGTTACACTTAAAAATAAACTCTCTGAGAGTGAGAGATTGAGTAAAATTATCGAGGATTTTGCTGAGGGAAAAAATTTTTCGCTAAAATTTTTATTTGAAATTGATGTGGCTTTAGATGAGATTATAACAAATATTGTTTCTTATGCTTACAATGATAAGGCAGAACACAAGATATTAGTAAGATTATTTTCCCTGAAAGATGGACTAAAAATTCAAGTTGAAGATGAAGGAATATCTTTCAATCCTTTGGAAAGAGCTGAACCTGATATTACGAAGTCAGTTATGGAAAGACCAATTGGTGGTCTTGGCATCCATATGGTTAGAAAACTTGTAGATGAACTAAAATACAAAAGAGAGAATAATAAAAATATACTTACTTTGATAAAAAAAATAGATAAGAAAAAACGGACGAAGCAGATGAAAATTAATCAGGAAAAGAAAGGTGATGTTTTAATTTTGGGTTTAAATGGAAGATTAGATTCCAACACAACCGGAGAACTGGAAAAAACAGTTGTTCCATTAATCGAGGGGGGAGATCACAAAATTATTATAGATTTCTCCGAATTGGATTACATCAGTAGTGCAGGTTTACGAACTCTTCTGCTGGCTGCTAAAAAATTAAAAAGTGTGGGAGGTAAAATCATTCTTTGCTCAATGAAGGAATTCATCAAGGAAATCTTCGAAATGGCAGGATTTACTTCCATTTTCAAAATAGTTGCAGACTTGGGAGAAGCTGAAAAAGAAGTAGGTTAAAAAAAAGTTCTTTAGATTCCTCATTCCCAAGCTTCAATTTTATTCTCATTCCCAAATTTCTCAGCCTATTATCTCATTCCCAAGTTTCCACTTGGGAATGCAATTGTGAAAGTTGTACTTTGATTCAGATTAAAATATTTCATTTCATTCCCAAGTTTCTCAGCCTATCTTCTCATTCCTATCCGGCAACTGCCGGATGGGAATGTAATTCTTTGTTTTTTAGAAGGTTACTAAGCTGGAGTTTAGTAAACAGAATAAAAAAAATCAGGAGAGGAAATGGATAATATTCTACAAAAAGCAGTATCAGTAATTGTAGAAGAAATCGATCCGGACAAGATTATTTTATTCGGTTCAAGAGCATATGGTAAACCATCTTCCGAAAGTGATTATGATATTATGATTATTAAAGACTTTGTTGGAAACCATAGGAAATACTTAAAAAAACTGTATGTAAAACTTTTTGATATTGGTGCCCCAATCGATTTAGTTTTAGTTAGAAAAGACAAAATTGAACAAAACCAAAATAACATTTTTTTCTTTTATAAAGAAGCAATTGAAAAAGGACTATCGCTTTATGACAAAAAAACAATTGGTTAAACAGTGGTATGAACGTGCATTAAGCAATCTCAGATTAGCAAAGCTTGGGAAAATATCAAACGAAATATATTTGGAAGATTTGTGCTTTAATGCTCAACAGGCAGCAGAAAAATCCTTAAAAGCTTTGTGTGTAAAACTCAATGTTCCTCTTCCAAAAACCCACAATATCATGTATTTGCTCAAATTAATACAAAATGCCGGGATAGAAATTCCTAAACCAATAATTGATGCATCTGCTTTGAATGAATATGCAGTTGAAAGTAGATATCCGGGTGATTATTATCCGGTAAATAAAGAAGATTATGCAGAAGCTATCATGATTGC
>JAUWNO010000172.1 GCA_030612605.1 Armatimonadota bacterium | reverse complement strand
CCAGAGTGAGAGTTGGGCTATTTCCACAGATTCTTCGTTTATATCCACACCAAAAAGATTATTTTCCAAAACTTCCTTTTCCACATTGAATAATAATAATTGTTCTTTATTCAATTCTGCTTCAATATCGATAATGTAATTGTGCTCATTGATCAGGAAGTTCAAAGCCTGATTGAGAAAAGCTCCGCTTCCACAAGCAGGGTCCAGGATTTTCAAAGACAAAAGCCACTTTTTATATTGTTCGAGTTTGCCTTCGAGTTGCTCTCCTTTTTTAGAAAGTTTCTTTTTATTCGATTTCCTGAAATATAAATCATCAATATCGATATCGCTGATGCCGAGTTCTTGTTTCTTCTCTTTGCAAAGCGTTCCCACAGTATTTTCCACGATGTATTGCGTGATATATTTGGGAGTGTAAAAAATGCCTTCTTTCTTGCGTTTTGTTTTCTTTTTATCAGAAGTTTCACCTTGAATTTTGGCAGAAATTTCCTCAATTTCAGAAAGAGAATGTTCAAAAATATGACCGAGAATATTAACATCTACATCAGTATTGAAATCATAAGCAGAAAGTTTAAGGCTGTCATCTTTCAAAATCTCATCATCGATCTTCACATTCTGCAAAACATCATCGGCAGCAAATAAACCTCCGTTGTAAGGCGGCAGTTCATAAGTTTTAAATTTGTGTCCTTTATTCAGATGCTCAAAGAAAATTTTGAACCTGTCATATAAAGGCTGATAAGCTTCGAGTTCCTGAAGTTTCTGCCAATCTTCAATTATTTTGGAAATTGCATTGGGCGGAACTAATCCTGTATCTTCAGCAAAAAACACAAAGAGGAGTCTATCCAAGAATTTTTGAGATTTTTTGAAAAGGATCAGTTCATCGTATTGAGGATTGTTTTTAACGAGGTTTTGGAAAATGTTTTTCTTGAAATCAGAATATGTTTTGTAAAATTGTTTGGAAATATTCTGCTCGTGGAATTTAGTTTCTTCTTTCAGTTTTAAAGGAAGGTCGTTAAACAGATTCTCTTTATTCAGGATCAGGTAAAATTCTGCGAATCTCTCTTCCGAAAAATTGAATAGATCAAATTCTTCAAATTCAGTGGCATTATCGATGTAAAATCTTAATTTCTGAAAATTGGAAGTGATCACATACCTGCAATCCGGTTGGTTGTTTTTGTAATTGAAAGCCTGTTCTTTAATGTTTTCCAGGTTTTTGGTTTTCAATGATTTTAGCTCAATAACTCCGACAGCTTTCCCGTCTTTCAAGATTGCTCCGTCAGCTTTTTTGGAATCTGTCAGGTTTTTGAATTCTGTGGTCAGATTGAAATTTTCATCAGGATTAATTGTGTATCCTAAAACTTCAGCAAAAATTTCTCGTAGGAATTCGTACTGATAATTTTCTTCTTTGAGTTGTTTTATATTTTCAATTCTATTTGTATTTCTGTAGAACTTTGTGAAAACCTGAAAAGCTTTTGAAACAACTTTTTTATCCAAACTTTTCAGATGTTTCATAATAACTGATTTTTGAAATATTTCCATTTTGATTCCTTATTTCGGACTTGCCCCGAAGCGAAGCTTGGGGTGAGAACGAAATCCTGTTGAATTCTCCGCAATCCTCGACTCACATTCTATTCGTTCATTGCAAGTCAAGTCTTGCTAAATTCCTTCAATTTCATAAATAAATATTAATGAGAAAAACAGATATTCAATCCTACCTGTCAATAATTTTTTCAATTCTTCTAAAAAATTTATTTCGAACCTTTTCTATATGTAATGCTTCCTGGAAATTTACAGTGATCTTATCTTCTTTTTTATATCTTTGCGGTTCAACCTGCAGAGCATAAGAATTAACCTGTCTTTTCCAGAACCAGTCTGCACATCCGAACTGGATATATTCAGGATCAATGGATGGGATTTTTTTTAGTTTCTGTAACAGTATTCTTCCCTGTTCGTTATTTTGGTTGCATAAAGCGATGTATGCAATCCTGTATTCAACATTGTAGATGTTATTTGATTCAGGTAAGGATTCAATGTTTTTCGAGTTCTTCTGATTATTATATAAAAAGTGTCCATAACAACTTTGAAGTGTGAAGCAATATGGAAGATTTGAAAAATCTTTAATTATCTCTTTTATTGGTGCATCGATGGTGTTGATATCCAGTTGATTTAGAGCTTTTTCTCTTTGCTGAAGAAAGTATGGATTATCTACTAAAGGTTTGAATTCTGTGAAGGTTTCCATATTCTTGAACTCCCTTTAATCTTGCTTCACTGAAAAGGCTATGCAAAAGTGAATTAAGAAAAAATATAATCCAGATTCAGATCGGGAAAGACTTCTTTGAATTTGGCGAGCATAGACAAAGTGGGATTGGCAGAAGCCGGTTTCTCGAACTTTTGATAACTCCAGAGGTTTTTCATTCCGATTTTTTCTGCAGCTTGTTTTTGAGTTAAATTATGTAGAAGCCTATACCTGCGAAGAAGAAATGAAAGTGCAACTTTTGGTTCTACAAATATTTGATAAACATTTTGAGCTACTATTTTCTTTTGAGGAAGGTCGTAAATCACTGTGGAATTATCCGGTTCAGATAGATAAAGATTTAAAGCCTGATGCATATTACTTTTGAGTTCTTCGATGGAATCTGCCTGTGTTTGGCATCCATCCAACTCGATGCAATCTGCCCAGAAACCATTATCTTCCTGAAGAACTTTAAAATGATAATACATAATCAATCTCTCTATTTCCTCTACCAAATATAATTGGTAACGCTTTAATGTCAAATTTTATTTCTGTTTGTTAGTTTTCAAGCTTTCGATTAGCTCAAAAGTATACTCCAGAACAGTATCTTTGCCATCCAGGAAATCCCGGTAGGTTTGTACAACAGTGTAATCTGGTAAAATGCCTTGTGTTTTGTCCATTCCCTCTACTGCTGCTGCATAAGTGCTTCGCCCGAAAAATAACATTATTCTTGTATTTTTTAGATGGATCTGCGTGTTTTTCCCGGCATTGCATTTGTAAGTTGCCCCACCTTCGGTGCCAACGAATTTGCCGATTTTATGGTATTTCAAAAGAGAACAAAAATGTCCATTCGTGGAATTGCAGCGACCGTCGATGAGAGTGAACAAATTGCCTGTAAAGCGATTTTCAGCCAGGGGAATCGGTTCTGCAAGCTGGGAATATTTACCATAAGATTCTACAAAATATGGAACAGGCTCGTGTTCCAGATAAGAAAATAATGGAGCAGCACAGAAGGGATCACCTCCGTCGTTTCCGCGTAGATCCAGGATTAAATTTTCATTTAAAGCATCTGCCGAATAATTTATCTTCATTTCTTCTATAATGTCGTTGATGGAAATACCGTTAATTTCCAAAACAATGCTTCCAACAGGAACCAATGACTTACTATTGAAATCTCCTGTTACCACAGCATAACCTTCTATTAATTTCATCTGAAGCGGGAATAGTTTGCCGGAACCTGAATTCCAATATTCATCCGGCATCCACAGATTTGTATGTCCACAGCCAATTCGTGCAGTTATGGGTGTGAGTAATTTGAAGAATTCATTCAGAGTCGTAGGCTGGGTTATCAAATTGTATTGCTGCTCAAAAAGTTTATCAAAGGTTTCTTTGTTTGTGTATTCATACAAATCAGCATGATTTTCTTGGAGCGTTTGTCTCATCTGCTGGAAATCTTCCTGTAATTCTTTCAAGGAAAATTCGGATTTTTTATCTCTGGTTTCCAGATTTGTTTGTGCAAAACATATAGTGCAAGCAAATATGAAGAGGAATATTAAAATAGAATAGGCTGAAAATGGTTTTTTATCCATACGATTTCCTTCTGAATTATTTGAAGAACCCTATCCGTTAAATCCGTGTAGATCCGTGAGCTATTTAATTCCTTCCATTGTCTGAATGTGCAGTTCATTTCCCTGGATGATTTCTGTATCGAATGATTCACAATTTGGGCAGATAAAGATCGGGTCTTCGATCAAAAAGGTTTCATTGCACTTTTTGCATTTAACCTTCACATCTTTTTCTTCCATGATAAGTTCTGCGTTCTCAAAACCCTTGTATTCCTTTTTCATCAAATCGAAATACATCAGGAACACATCATCCACGATCTGGTGAAATTTACCAATAACAACTTTCACCTTCTGGATTTCAATTAGTTTCTCATCTTCCTTTATTTTGCTGGCAATATCAAATAAAGATTTTACGATCGAACCTTCGTGCATTTAAAATCCTTTAATTTTTCGACTCGTAAGCTTGCGACGAGTCGAGGTTTCTCAGGGGTTAGGTTGAGAGATTCAACCCCCCTTTTATTCCCCCTTTTGAAGGGGGATAGAATATGTGTCCACTGATATGATCCGGAGATTTTACATCCACTTTTTACTCCCTCTCCTCGCAGGAGAAGGCTGGGGTGAGGTCAGCATATCCTCGGCAGCGGATCGGATTCCAGCATCAGCAGCGGACGCAGTCCACCGATAGATGTACGCAGATATACACCTTTAACTTCGGTTGTAACTTCCCCGATAACAGATGAATCTTTCCCGTGTTCATATTTTTTCATTTCAGCTATTAAGTTGGAAGTATCTCCGCTGGCAAATGAAACCAGTTTGCCTTCGTTAGCCATATAAAGCGGGTCGAGGCCAAGGAGTCCACATACAGCCTGGGTAGCATCTTTAATAGGAATAGCATTTTCTTCGATGATTATACCAAAACCTGTTTCTTCGATAACTTCATTTAATATGGTAGCAACTCCACCGCGGGTGGCATCACGCATGAATTTTATTTTCCCATTTTTCAGCATCAATTGTACAAGTTCATTGAGTGATGCACAATCACTTTGAGGAGTTGGATCCAATTCCAGGTTCTCGCGTGCATTAATGATAGCTATAGTATGATCTCCCAGAGTTCCATTCACAATTATCTTATCGTCAGGTTGGATGGTTTTAGACGATAGGTGTATACCAGCCTGCAGGAATCCAATTCCAGTAGCAGTGATGTAAATTCCGTCTGCTTTGCCTTTTTCTACCACTTTGGTATCTCCGGCAATGATGTGTACTCCGGCTTCTTCGGCAGTATTTTTCATCGATTCAACTATCCTTTTCAGGTCAGATATCTTGAAACCTTCTTCAATAATAAAAGCGGAGAGCAGGTATTTGGGAATAGCTCCGCTCATGCTCACATCGTTCACGGTTCCTGTAACTGATAGTTTGCCGATGTCACCACCGGGAAAGAAGATAGGTTTAACTACATGAGCATCAGTGGTAACAACCATGCGGTTTTCGATCTCAACTGCATCATCCAATGTAGGAAGTTTGAAATTCCTGTTGAAAACTTCTTCAATAAGTTTACGGGTCAGTCCGGCACCGCTGCCGTGACCAAGAGTTATTATTT
>JAUWNO010000583.1 GCA_030612605.1 Armatimonadota bacterium | reverse complement strand
AATTATAATTGGAATGGGAGAAAGTCTTTGATATATCTGTATTTTTTTCTGCTCAAGAATCTGAATATGAAGATGCTTCCCAAAATGAAGAAAATTCCAGAAAATCAAAAAAAGTGTAATTACAATTATCTGAAAAAATATGCCTTTTTTCACAGTTTCTTTAAAACCTTGCTTTGAATTCTATAAATATTTTTAAAATTTTCCAACCCTGTTTTTGAAGTGGCTAAAACTGAAGTTCCGGCATTAAGAGCAAAGTCACATATCTCCAAAGCTTTGCTAAGATTTATCTCGTCAAAATAGCAATCCAGGTCATCGAGCAAAATCAGATACGGAAGCTGAATTACTGCCCTTATCAATTCGATAAACTTTTGCGAAGAATATGACAACTTATCCGGTTTTGTTTTCAAATTATCAAATAGATCAGCAGTCTTACACAATTCCTTTATTTTCTGTTTTTGGCGAGAAGTAACTTTGGGAAGCGGAAGAATGATATTTTTCCAAACATCTTCTTCCCAAAGAAGATGCGGACTGGTTTCTATCAAAATCGTTCTTTTCTTCCTTTTATAAAAAATCGGTGGTTTTTCTTTTATCAGGATTTCACCTTCGAAATTGGAATTTAATCCGTGGATTGTCTTAAGAAACAGACTTTTTCCTGTATTATTATTTCCCAGAATTAAATGCTTTTCTCTGTTATTGATTTCCAAATTACTAACTTCAAGTAATTCTGCATCGTCTATTTTTAATCTGAAATTATTAATGCTCAACATTCCCAAAAGCTCCTGAAAAATTAATCCTTCTTCTTGTGAACCAGTTCTACAATTACTTTTTCCTGTTTTTTTATTTTGTTTGAGATAATTTTTCTGTGAATATTTAGGTCAACCTTTTTTGTGTTTATCAATATTTCATCCAACCTGGAGATAGGATAAATCACAAACGCCTTTCCATCATTTTTCAGATAGTACTTGATTGATTTGATAATATCTTGCATCGTGCACAAAATCTCAGTTCGAGATATTGCTCGCTCTTCGCTCGGGCTTATCTTCCCTTTGTTTTTAGGATAATATGGGGGGTTGGAAATAATCAGATCAAAATTAGCTGGAGCAAATTTTTTTTCTCTTAAATCTCCCTGAACAAAATTCACTTTTACTTTTGCTAATTTTGAATTTTCAGATGCAAGTTGAACCAGATGAGATTGTATTTCTAAACCTGTTATTTCCCAATTTGGACGATAATGCGATAGCATAATCGAAATGATTCCATTGCCGGAGCCGAGTTCAAGAACTTCTAACTTTGGAATCTGCCTTTGAATTTCAGAAAGAACGGTGTCTAAAAAGAATTCTGTATCAGAAGAAATCGACTGACCTTGTTTGGACTGAAAAATCTTTTCCCCAAAAGGAAGTTCTACAGCAATTTTATCCATCGCAATTTATCAATTCTGATAGTCTCATTTTCTAATTAATGCCTGTCAGTAAAGTATGAAAAATTGAGTTAAGTTCTCCGGCAGTTGCCGGATGACTTGACTTAAGTTTTCTAATCCATTGAAACAT
>JAUWNO010000305.1 GCA_030612605.1 Armatimonadota bacterium | reverse complement strand
CAGCGTTCCATAAAACCTAACCCTGACAAAACGGAGTCCGGCTGGATATGATAGTCCCAAACGAGAGATTTGATGATCCTGCGCTTTTCAGTGGTGATTGTTGTCAAGCCGGCGGGAGAGAGACTTCTCCAGGCTTTGGCCTTTTGCACTGATAGCCGTCTTTGGCCTTCTGTTCTTCTATTTTTCAAAAGATATGTTGTCTTCTGTTTTCAAAAAAAACGAAAAGAAAGGAAACCGCAGCCGCAATAAAAAAGCCATGAAATTGTTCATGAAATATTCGGATTAGACAAAAAATAGTAATATTACCTCAATTGAGCGATAAGGCTCAATTGAAAGTTATTAGTTATTCGAAAGAATATCAGCCACTATTCCGTATCTCTACTATAAGCAAGATATAATTCAGTTTATGTTTCACCTAAAACAAATAACGGATAACACCTAATTGAGTTTTGACTCAATTAGGGTATTACAGCATCCATTACCAGATATTTTTTAAAGAAAAGACAGGGTTATCAATGGCCCTGTCTTTTTTATTTTTTTACTTGTCAAGTGCATATAAAATTAGTTAAATGATTTTCACAAGTTAGACTTATTGTCGATATTTTTCGAATATCCCGAGAGAACATGAAGAACATTGATAAAACACACAAAGAAAGACGGAGAAAATTCCTGTCTCTTGTTTTGACTACTTTGGGTAGAGAAAGTTTATGGCAGAGTTGGTACGACCTGAAACGTGCCGGATTGATCCCTATGCTCATCGTTGTAGTTACGCTCTCGGTCGCTGTGAATTTCTATGTTGGGAACCTCTCTCTTGATTTATTCAACTTGGCAAGATGGCAGGGTATAGGCATTGTTGTGTGTCTTTTTTTGCTTGTGTCTTTCTTGCTGGACCTCTTTGCTTCATTTGCTGAACTTAAAAATTTCAAGGACCATGAATCTGGCCACATTAAGATCTCTGCACTATGGAAGCATGTTTTTACAAACCCCTTGAGCGGAATTATCTTAATTAGCGTAATGACGTTCGGCATAACAAGCGCCCAAGATCTATCCGAATATTACAGGGTGCATGTAACGATCTGGCATGATGCTGATCTGTGGGCATTGGAAGCATCAATCTTCCACTTGTTAAAAGGATCTTTGATTGATGTCCCCAAATTTTGGGACAGCATATATTTTGCCTATTGGCCATATCTTATGCTTGTATATTGTACACTTTATCGATTACGAAGATTGCACGATATAGCCGTTATTACCATTGCGATTGTTTTGTGTTACTTTATGACGCGATGGTTTGCAATCCAATATCCGACTGCCGGTCCAGTATTTTACAAACCAGAGCTCTTCCATCTGTCAGGGACGGTCAGCGGCGCTGTGCAAAAATGGCTGGTCCTTTATATGCAGGGGGGTGTACCACAAAATGGATTTATCCCCGGAACTATGGGGATGCCCAGTCTGCATATCGGCATTACCGTTATGGCGGCCTGCTTCCTCGCCCGCCATGTCAGATGGACTCTCTGGTTGTCGGTTCTGTGGATTTGTCTAACTTGGCTGTCGACGGCTATGCTCGGATGGCATTACATGCTGGATGGGTTGGGCGGCATCATGGTAGCAATAGTCGCTGTGCTGACTGCTCGGGGAATGCTGATAATTATGCGTTTTCCAAAGGTCTCAACAAGGTATCCAAAACAGATAACTTTCTAATACAGATGATTATTATCAATTTTGGATAGTTGGCCAAGCCATCCACTCCATGGAACCGGATGATATCTATTCTCGTTCTGATCGGATTAAAATCAGTCGTGAATTTCAAAACAGAGCCAAGAATTCCGACTCGAGTCTTTTCAAGGGGGGTACAGCAAAAAAGCGAGACCTTTGAAAAATGCTCAATTTTGCCTGCCCAGTTAAATCCGTATTTTATATTTAACCGGGGTTCAAGGCCAAGGAAGGAGAAAATTTTAACCACAGGAATACATTAGGTATTTTGAGGATTAAAATTTGAGCATGACGCAGGAATTGGGCAATAGGGTGCGTTTTGCAAAGGTTTCAAAGCGGCTTAATGCATGGTATAATGGCTTATGACTCAAAACGGAGCCAAAGAATCAGTATACACTTCAGTAATGCCGAAATTCTCCTTATAAGTTCTCAGTTCTTTTTTTGAATTTATTGTATGAACATAGGTGGGGATACCTTTTTCTTTTAATTCTATTCCAAGTTTCTCTTTAGCTCTTTTTTTGTCATAGTTATTGCGAATAATTTAAGGTAGTCAACCTGTTCCAAAACACAATCATTATCACCAGAGAATTTATACAACGTCCAAATTATATTCTTGTAGCCCAGCTTTTTAACTCTTTTATATTCACTTGGATGGTAGATTTGGGGTATGATTCTGGAATCATAGTCTTTTATTTCTTTGGCGATAATCCTTAACGCTCTTAAATTTTTTTCCTTTATATCTGTAATAATCTTTATATGCTTATTTTTTTCCATTAGATATTTTAAACTATGCAATGTGCAGATATTATATTTTGACATTCCTTGATTGAATTTTTTGAAGGCTTCCATTGTTGGTCTTTGTTTTATCTGAAATCCAAAAAGTTTCTTAAAACTACGATCCCAGTCATGAATACATACTAATTGTTGATCTTTAGTCCAGGAGAAATCTATTTCAAATAATTCAAACCCTCTTTTTATATTATAATCTAACGCCTCATGAGAATTAGTATAGGTATCCCCTTCAATACTGCCACCCGCATGTGCTACTCGCTTAATATTATTTTTATTTTCTAAGCCAATGTTTTTATTTTCTATATCACTTTCGCAAGCAAAAATTAGTAAAAGGGGAATTAATATAATAATTCGAATTAGTTTGCTCATACAAATAACGTTTCTTTTTGGTTTAACGCTAACCATGGTTTTCGTCCCTGCCTCACAACAGGTTGACTTTTTTATCATTCCATTTATCTGTATACCAAGTGATTCAATTTATTGCAAAATGCCTTTCTACAACAACATCCGGATCTAATTTCATGTTTTATTGTTCGGTGTGTTGATTCTTGACTTCGTGATAAAAATTGAAGTGCTCCCCATTGTCAAGACGAAAAACAGAGTTTTTGAAGGCGCACTTTTGAGTTAAAAATAATCCTGAAAGTTAAAAAAAAGAAAAGGATGAGAATTTGGTTCTATTGCGTTTGCACGAAAAAATCATGCATCAGCCAGTTTGCAAAACCATCGAGATTTATGGTAGGTTGAAAAGCTGGCGATCTCTCTAAAACTATCAGCAACAAATCACGCCTTGAAATTTTATATAGGCAGTAGACCGTTTAAGTATAGGAATAAAAATACACAAAGTAAAAAGGCTATAACTGCGCCCCACCCCTCTTTTATTTTGTACCCGATAAAGATCATAGCTATTACTGCCAACATAACAAGAACTATTCGTGAAATGAACTCAAAAGAGAAAGCAGGTTCTTCTCCCATTCCTAATAATCCAATATA
>JAUWNO010000085.1 GCA_030612605.1 Armatimonadota bacterium | reverse complement strand
GAAATGGAATAAAAGCGGAGCAATGGTCCGTTCCCTGGGAAAATTCGATGATGACAGTTGCAGAAAGCGTGTTCACGAAATCAGTATTTCTGAATTTGCATCTGAAAAAGAAAATGAATTGCTGCGAAAAGATTTGATTGTAGCCCTGAAAAACATAGATGCCGAAAATTCAATTGAACTTTTCATTACAGCCTTGCAAGATTCATTTTATGTAGTTAGATATCCGGCAAAAGATGCTCTGGTTTCTCTCAAAGAAAAAGCATTTGAACCTCTAAAAGAATTTCTATTTACAACAAATGATACACTTGCTGCAGTTCTGTCTATCCAAGCTCTCGAAGAAATCAAAGATAAAAGAGCGATTCCTGTTTTGATGAGTTTGAAAGATTGTGATTTGTGGAATTATCAGACGGTAAGATTTTTTGTGATTAATGCTCTAAAAAATCTGGATGAGAAGGAAAATGCTCAACTTCTTCTGAACGAAGAAAATGATAGAAACTGGTTTCTGCATAAGTTGAAAGATAGATGATCGAGATGGACTCCTATGAAACTATACCTAACTTCCGAATGTTTCGACTTGTCGAATCTTCGGAATGTAAAGGAGCTCTTGCCCGTACAATCGGAAGATCAGCAAGCTGAACATTCCGATGTTCTTGATTTTTGTTTTCATCTTAATAGAACTATCAGCTTGCTGATAGCCTCAGCCATCCGTAAGGTCTTGGTTTGTCCCGAAAACTTTCGGGATGAGTTGAGAACATTTGATAGGCAATCATTCCCAACTCGCGATTCAGTCTTCATTGTATTACTCCCGGACAAGTCGCCACGAGTTAGGTCCGATTGAGAATACCTGTCGCATTCTCGAGTCACATTCTCCGGCAACTGCCGGATTATTGCAACTCAAGTCCGCTTGATCTAACTTCGGATAATCTTGATAGGATCGATCTTAACAGTTCTTCTGGCAGGATGCAGAGTCGTTAGAAAACTGATGACAATTACCACAATCGGGACAATAATAAAATCCAGGAACCTCATATCAACCGGAATCCATTGCAAAGGAAAACCAGCCACCGGAATTTTTATAAAATGCCAATAACTCTGAGCTAAAAGCAAAAGCAAAGCAAAAGCTACTCCGATAAAAGTACCGATAATTCCGATGATCAATCCTATATTTACAAACATGCGAACAATATCTTTTTCAGAAGCACCAATAGCTTTCAGCACTCCAATTTCAACCTTTTTTTCCGCCACAAGTTTAATGAAATTCCCGGTCATATTAAAGGAAGCAATAATGATCATCAAAGCCAGAACCAGGAACATTACAACCTTTTCCAATTTTATGGCATTAAACAAATTAGCATCAAATTCACTCCAATCTTCCACCACGAAATCATCACCTATTACATCTTGAATCAGGCGAGCAATTTTGGTCGATCTGCGAAGGTTATAAGTTTTAACTTCTACCTGGTTCACTTCATCTTCAAAATCCAGGAAATACTGAGAATTCTTAAGAGAAATGTAGGTGAAAAGTTTATCATATTCAGGCATTCCGGAAAGAAAAATTCCTATCACTTTCAGCTTCTTTGTTTTGGGAAGTAAACCAAATGGAGAGGGCACAGTTCCAAGCGGTGAGGACAGTTGAATATTTTCTCCCACAGTTGCGTTAATCGTTAATGAGAGATCCAATCCAATGATGATCCCATCATTTTCCAGGTCTTGCGAAGATGGATATCCAATAACGATCTTATCTAAAATCTCTGTTACTTGATTTTGTTTTTTCAAATCGATGCCAAAACAGATTGTTGAAGCCAGGTTCTTTTTGTTTTGGATCATCAGTTCATTCTGGCAAACCGGAGCAGATTTGATGACTTCAGGCAGATTATCCACTTTTTCCAAAATAATGTCATAATCTTTTATCGGATCATAGTTTTTATGATAGATTTTTATTTCTGCTTTAGAACCGATAACGCGATTCTTCATATCAAGTTCAAAGCCGTTCATCACAGAAGAAACCACAAGAAGTGAGAAAACTCCAATTATAATGCCGAATAATGACAGCATATTAGAAAACGTGAAAACAATTTTCTTTCTGCCTTTCAAATATCTTAAAGCCAAAAAAAGATGAATCATTCAGAATTTTCCTTAAACTTAACCATAAATTCCAAATACGAACTCACAATCTCAAATCCCAATTTTTCATATAGTGAAATCGCTCTTTTATTATCCGCTTTCACATTCAAACCAATGTACTCGATTTCCTGCAGCAAAGATTTACACAGTTTTGCTGTTGCTGCTCTGCCAAATCCTTTTCCCCTGAAATCCGGATGAGTGCAGATATTGCCCAAAGCTGCCACATTATACTTTTGGGAATAAACATGAATGCCTGTCACACTTATCAACCTGTTCTGCTTTCGAATTCCAAAATATTTACCCGTTGCCAGCATGCGCTCATCAAACCAATTTCCAGGATAACTAATTTTGTAAAGCTCTAAAATGTCAGCAATATCTTTTTCTGTGAGCTGAATAACATCAGTCTTAACCTTGAAAAGGTTTAGGCAGCGGGTCTCTTCCTTGTAAAACTTTTCAAGGTTTCTAAATTTTGATTTATTTTTTAGAGCCATCTTGAAATGCTCTCCATGAGCAGAAAGCTGATATTTTTCTTGCAGAACTTCTTGCAGTCCGCTGCTTAAATGTGCATAAAACCTGTTGGGAAGCAGATGTTTGATTTTTCTCAGAAGTTGTTTTGTAGAGGAAATATCATTGGTGATTGCCAGCATAGTTGGCAGCGAAAGCCCGGAATAGAGCAGAATAATAGATTTGATTTCTTCATTTTCTTTTAAAGCGAACCAGGTTGTGTAATCCCAAAAAAAATCATCCAGGTCACCGATGCTGTAAATCCGATTGAAAACATCTGTTTTCAGAAATGAATAAATCTCTTTTTTATCGTGTAAAATTATTGCTTTGATGATGCCTTCCTAATTTGGTTGTTTCAGCAGACACGGTTGAAACAACAATAACCTGTGGTTCAATCAACATGATTGAACCTGCTCTAGAACCTGCTCTTGCATCTCAGGAATCAAAGGTTTTAATTTGTAATTTTGAATTTTAAATTTCCAATTTTTATTCTTCTTCTGTTTCTTCTTCCTCTTCTTCATCAGGTTGCAACAGGTCTTGAACATGTTTTTTACAAAGTTCAAAGTGCTCTTTACAGAATGGACATTTCTTGATTAGTTTAATAGCCAATCCAATCAAAAATATCCAGAAAACTGTGCGGAAAAATTTTTTAAACATATCTTCCTCCAATTTTTTTTATCTCTTTTTGATGACTTAACAATTTAAATTTTATGAAGTTATCCTGTCAAAGAAAACCGTTTTTTGAAATACTATTTCTAATTATCTCCGATTTCTCGTTCTGTTCTTTCTTTCTAACCTGATTGCGGTAAAAAATCAATAGCTGTTTTCGCTTTTGCAGATGCGATTGTTTTGACGCTTCCATCAATATAAGATTCCAGAAAATCCTCGAAATTATTATAGAGAATTCCCCAATCCGAATATGGATCTTCATGAAATGCATCGAAAACCGGAGATTCAAAATTTTCATCCAAAGGCAAAACAAACACCAGCTTTTCCTGAATTTCTGTGCTGCAAAAAGGAATGAACGGATACACTTCTTTCCGGTCGGAAAATAATTTCCAATTCATATCTCTGAGCTTTGCATATTCTTCATAGATTTCTGTTGTGCCAAAAATGAAAAGGCTATTCCAGGCTGCAGTTTCAAGGTCATTTCTTTTTTTAATAAATTTTGCTATAGATTCGTTGCAGATAAATCCACCATTGAATTTTTTCAGAAATGTTCTGTAAGAATAAGGTAAATTGATGCTTAGAACTGTTTCAAGATTTTTTATCTCTTCTTCTGATGCAGCAGGAGAGAAATGGTAATTATCCGGCATTTGAGAGATTTTTGCTTTTAATCTTTGTAATATAATTTCAATTTTATCTTCGATTCTATCTCCCAATTCACGGGTTAAAATATAAAAAAATTCAATTATTTCAAGGGATTCAAACAGAAAATGATCGGGTTGAGATAAAGATTATCTCATCACTCTTTTCTGCATTTTCCCATTTTTAATTTTCCATTTTTAATTTTTAATTTCTAAATTTCAGGTCGCATTTGAGGAAATAAAATCACCTCTTTGATGGATGTATTATTTGTAAATAACATCACCAATCTATCGATGCCAACGCCTAATCCACCGGTTGGAGGCATGCCATATTCCAATGCTTCTAAAAAATCTTCATCAACCACATTTGCTTCGAGATCGCCCAGTTCTCTGAGTTTTGCCTGTGCTTCCAGCCTTTTCCTTTGATCGATAGGATCGTTTAATTCTGTGAAAGCATTGGCAAATTCGTTACCTGCAATAAAAAGCTCAAAGCGTTCAACTAAATTGGGATTTCCCGGTTTGGATTTTGCCAGCGGAGAAACCTCTTTGGGATAATCAATCACAAATGTAGGCTGAAATAATTTTGGTTCCACAAAAACCTCAAAAAGTTCCTCAATTAATTTTCCTGCTCCGCTATTTGGTTCGGTCTCAATCTCATTCTTTTCGCAGAATTTCTTAATCTTTTCATAATCAAAATCAGATGCATCAAAGCCGGTTTCATCCAAAATCAAATCTATCATCGAGGCGCGTTTCCAAGGTTTTTTAAAAGAAATTTCCTGCTCTTGATACATTATATTTTCATAACCTGATATTTTCTTAGAAACTTCGCAGATCAGATCTTCTGTGAGATCCATCATATCATAATAATCAGCATAAGCCTGGTAAAGTTCCATCATAGTGAATTCAGGATTATGAGTTCTGTCCATTCCTTCATTGCGGAAATCTTTGCCCATTTCATAAACTTTTTCAATGCCGGCAACGATCAATCTTTTCAGATAAAGTTCTGTAGCAATTCGCAGGTAAAATGATGTATCCAACGTATTGTGATGAGTTATGAAAGGACGTGCATTTGCACCGCCATAAAGAGTTTGCAGAATCGGAGTATCAACTTCCAGGAATCCTTCTCTATCCAGATAATTTCGAACCTCATTTATAATTTTTGCCCTGATTTCAAAAGTCTTTTTTATTTCAGGATTAAGCAGCAAATCCAGATATCTTTTACGATATCTCAGCTCGATATCAGAAAACTCGTCCCAGCGTTTTATTTGACCATCAATTATTTTTTCTTTCACAGTTGGGATGGGACGCAGGTTTTTGCTGAGAATCGTGATTTTATTTGCCTTTACAGAATACTCGCCTTTTTGAGTTACAAAACATTCACCTTCGATCTGAACAAAATCGCCTAAATCCAGCAGCTTGAATATCTCGTAATTTTCCTCGCCAACTGCATCCTTCTTCACAAATATCTGTATTCTTCCTGAATCATCAGATACATTGCCAAAACCAATTCTACCCTGTCTTCGCATTGCATCCAAACGTCCGCAAATAGCAACTTTTTGCTGCTGCTTCACGAACTCATCCTGATGTTCACGAAGAGTAATAATTTTATGAGTTCGTTTGCTTCTGTTTGGAAAAGGATTAATTTCCAAATTGATGATTTTTTGTAATTTTTGTCTTTTCAACCCGATAATCTGGCTTTCTGGCTGCATAAAAAAACTCCTGAATATTTTTAGATAATTCTTTTTATTTTGAATAAAATTATGTCAAATGATAATAAAGAAAATTATGAAATTTATTGTAAAACAGATTCCCTATATTGATAGATCATTTTTTACATTTTCCCGATCAATAACCCCTACATTTATGTAGGGGAAAACACATCGCCAAACAACACCATCACGGCGTTTACTCTGTTCCAGCAAATTTCTTCACATCATTTATGAAAACCCAGATATCGTTGAGATGTTTTTTCAAGATCCCAAAAATTATTTCCGGTTCATTTTTTTCGTAATAATGCACTAATCTATTTCGAAATTGAGCCATTAACTTCCCATTGTTACGAGTATTTTCCGATATTATCTTATTCTCAAATAAGACCTTGAAAGCATCTGCATAAGAATCTGGTTCCCGCAACTTTAAATCAGAAATAATGTGATGCATTATATCGAGAACAGATTCAATAATGATGTGAAGAGTTCTTTCGATAAACCTTTGCTTTATAATATCTTCAATGAATTCATTAAAAGTTATTTCATCGACTCTTTTTAAATCATTCAAATAACCTTCAATATTCGATATTAATCGCAAAATGATATATTTATTTGGCATATCTTCTCCTTAAATAATAGATATTATCGATATAATCTCGAAAAGCATTTACCTCAAATACAGCTCTTTTTAAACTGTCTTTTTCAAATAAACGATTTCCGGTTTTGAAAATTTCATAGGTTAAAATTGGATTAGCTGTATTCAAGACTACAATATCGACTTTGCATTTAAAAGCTTCTTCAATATCAGCAGCTATTTTAAATTCGAGTAGCTTTTCATAATTATCATCCAATAATACCGCTATGTCGATATCAGAACCTGCTTTGATGTATCCATCCTTTGCTGAGCCAAAGATGTAAGCAATCGAGATTTCAGGAAATTTTTTTTCCAATAAATGTTTGAGTTCATTTAGATCGATTTTTTTTGAATAATTTCCCATATTACATTCCTTCTGATTCTCTTTCTTTATTCAAATTCAAAAAATTGATTTTTTTTGCAAGAATTTTCCGGTACTGCAAAAATCACTTCCTTTGTTAGAACGCCGTGAACGGCGTATTATCATTCTGGATTTATCGTTAACCCACACACCTAAAGGAGTGGGTTATTGATATTCGCACATTAATCAGACCTGACTCGCAGCGCAGAGTGAGTCGGGAATGATGGCACTGTCGAATATTCTCGACTCATACTTTGTCACGAGTCAAGTCCATTCTCAATCAGAAGGTTTTTTCTATTCTACAAACTCCAGCTTTATAACAACAGGACGATGGTCTGTGATATATTTGTAGCGAACATCTCCCTCACCTTCCATAAATTTATCAATAGTAATCGTTTTAATTTCTGAACCTGCATTTTCAAATTCATCAAAAAGTTCGTTGGAAATGAGGATATGATCGAGATGACTGCGATATTTCCAATATGGATAAGACCAATTTGCAGTACTGTCCGCTGCGATTTCCCAATCTGCAAAATAATAATTCTGCTTATCGTCCAAAAAAATATTGAAGGCATTTTCCTCTTCAGGATCGGTGAGTTGGTCATTAAGATCACCCAATAAAATAACATTTTCCTCAGAAAGGAATTCATCGATGTATTCATCCAGCAGTCTGCATGCATCTTTTCTGCGCATCATGTTCTTCTCGCCCGGCATTGCTTTTAAGTGATTATTTATGATAAAGAATTTCTGGTCAAAACAGGAAAATTCCAGCATCAGAGGTTTTCTGGGAAAGGGATAATGATATTTTTCATCATCTGGATAGATCTGGTAAATACTATCCACATTTATCATACAAGATTTATAGAGATATGCCAGGTTCATTTCCCATTCATTAGTATTTGCCCGAAATCCGTTCCATTTATCTTTTGGATTTTGTTTCTGCAAATTTTTCAGCAGCACCACAAAAGCAGAATCACTCTCGATCTCCTGCAATCCGATAACATCAGCATCTATTGCTAATATTATTCCCGTTGCAAAATCGACTGTATATTCGCTTTTAGGAAAATTCTGGATATTCCAGGTCATGACTTCCAGGGTTCCGTTTGTTCCAAAAGTTAGTTTTTCATATTGGATTTGTGGAAGTTGTTCTGCAAAAATAGAGAATGAAAATAGAATTAGAAATAGAATCATTATTTTTTTCAAAGAATTCTCCTTGTTTGTTTTAACCCGACTCGAGTTTTTCAAACCCGAGTCGGGTTAAAAACTTGTACTCTACCTTAACAATAACATTTTCTTTGTTACTGAAAATTCTCCTGATTTGAATTTATACAGATATATTCCAGAGGTTACAGGTTGGTTGTTTTCATCGGTTCCGTTCCATATAATTGAAGATTGATTATTGCCTGCCCCGTAAGGAGCTTGCGACTGTTCGGGGAATATTGAATATTGTCTAACTTTCTGACCTTTTATATTATAAATTATTA
>JAUWNO010000148.1 GCA_030612605.1 Armatimonadota bacterium | reverse complement strand
GAGCCGGAATTATTACCAGCAGATGCGCTCCCTTCTGATCCCATTGTATAATCCGTGATGAATCCGAACGAGAAATATTCTCGCAAAAAACAGAATCGATTTTTCCGTATAAACTATCTTGCGGGAATGGATAAAACAGGCGCTGAAAATATGTTTGTTTGGATGAATTTCGCAGAAAGTATAAACCATCAACGGAAAAGGTGGAATCAGTTAGAGTAAAATGAAGGTCTTCCCGATAGAATCTCAATTCCCCGCAGAGTTGAAATGAAAAAAGTATGCAAATCAGTATCAGTGCGGATATTTTCATATCATTTCAACAGGAGCATTTTGCTTTCTTTCAATACGACTCCATCTCCTTTTAAGCGAACATAATAAACACCTGAAGCAACAGGGATATTGTTTTCGTCTCTACCATCCCAAACCACTTCGTTATTTTTTGATTTTGAATTTTCAATTTTCAATTTCCGTACTTTTTGTCCTTTGCTATTAAAAATCTCAATAATTGTTTCATTTACATTTTGCGGAAAGCTATATTGAATTTTAGTTGATGGATTGAATGGATTAGGATAGTTACTCAGTTTTGCTTTTGATAGTTCCAGAAGATACGGTAAAGCAGAAGTTGACGGTAATGATAATACAAAAGTTCGAACTGTGTTTGAATCAGGTGCTACACGAATAGTGGTATTAATATAAGTCGCTTCATTATATTTAACCTCTATATCGTATCGGACCGTATTCATTTCCAAAGAAAATTCGCCTTCTAAATTGGAGATGATCTGATTAGCTCCTAATGGTGGATAATATTCAATAACAACACCCGGTAAAGGTTCACCCTGATCATTAATTACGCTGCCGCTGAAAGTTCCGGTAAAACCAATATCATCGTTAGTTTGTCCCATGGTGGGAGAATTATCTCTACAGTAGTAAACATAAGCTACAGGATAAACCGGATCAGCAAAGTATTCCCTTACGAGCGATTCACCTTCCAAAGGCGGCATACTATAATGAGAATTCCCATAATAAATATGGCAAGATGGTTCATACACATACATATCCTCCCAACCCAAAGCAATTTCATCCTGGTCAGGATCGAGCTCGAGAGGAATATTTAGATCGTCTTTTGTAACAACAGTAAGTTCATTTGAAGGGAAAGAAATGTCATTAAAATAGCTAAAACCTACATTACAATATAGATAGCAAAAACAAAGTGTTGGAGGATAAACATAAGAATTTCTTAACTCAAGATGCCATTCTCCATCGATCCATTGTAATTCATCTGCGTACGGACCTGGAATTATAACATTGGCATAGCTGAAAGAGACACTTATCAAAAAAAATAGTACAATTAAATATTTCATGATTACCTTCCTTAGTAATTATTCTTAAAAGCATTTACACACGCCCTAAAAGTTCACCTATCGATTCATTCTTGTTGTTCTGATAATTTTGTTTAATTTACTTTAATCACACTAAACCTTAAATATTTTTTCAATTAATTTATGTCAAATAAATTTTTTTTCTTTAACTTTAAAAAATGTTTAGAGTTATTTCTTCTTTCTTTTCTCCAACTCCCCTCTCTTAAACTGAAGAGAGGGGTCGGGGGTGAGTTCGATTAAAAAGATTTTCCGTATTTAATTATTCGTTTTGTTCGTGTTATTTTTCTCCGTGATCTCTGTGTTCTCTGTGGTTAATTTTTTTTATTTCCTCAAGGCTGCTTTTGAGAATCTGCTTTCAGGAATCTCCACATCGAATTCGATGGAATCAATGATAAATTCAGTACCTTTACCTTTTTTCAGAACATCTTTGAAAACCATATTTTTGGGATACCAGCGTTTCCCAATCCGGAAGACCTCTTTTATCTCTGTAGTTTTAAGCAGTTTCCCGCTTTTGCCAAAACGTTCCTCACGCAGGGGAAGATAGCGTTCTTTATCTATCCACACTTTTTTGGTTTGATAGGCTGCATCTTCTACTTTAGCAGTTAAAAGAACGATCCAGCAATCTCTTTCATTTATAATTTCTTCTTCTGTAACTTCAGCATTATAAATTTTTATAAGTTCATTTTCTTCCATCATATCTTCATAGGAAAGGTCGGAACCCATCATAGATTGACGCAGCATGTGACCGGATATTTGAATGGTTCTATCTGAAGATGGATTGTAGATCCATAATTTATCTTCTAACTTCAGCATTTTTGTGCCTGCATCTCTGGGCGGTGAAAGATATTCGGAAAAAGACCGGTTCTCGCCTTCTGCCCAGGATTTTATCTCCATTGTTCTGCTTCCTCTTCTGCCATGTACTATCATGCGTGAGGTCGAGACGGCATTTTTGGAATACATATTGTCATCTACCTTTCGGATAAGTTCGTTCCCATCGGGAAATTCTGCAAAAAGGGTGATTGCAATTAGCAGTGATATAATTATAAATATCTTTCTCATGTTTCCAACTCCTTGAATAATTGTGCTGTATTTCTTTTATAGATCTCGATGCCGGAAAAAATTGCCCCAATAACAGAAGCAATAACTCCCGGGATAAAACCAATGTAATAACTTACAGGAGTTACTTGAGCTCTCATTGTGCTGCCCATGATTATTTCTGCATCCTTCATCAGTGAGCCCATGTCGAATCCTTTGTATTGTAGAAGGTAAGAAAATACAAGTCCGATAGCAGTACCGATGATAGTGGCTGCAATTCCAATTAAAATAGATTCCAGTATAAGTGAGCGGTAGATGTGCCCTTTGCTCTCTCCAATTGCCAGGCGCACCCCGATCTCTCCATAACGCCTTATTCCGTTCATCAAACCGGAATTCCATAATACCAGTGACATAATGAAAATGAATACGAAAATGAACATTCCCAATCTATCATCCATAGTATCGAGCATAAATTCCATGTTAGATTGTTTTCTCAAAGGCAGCATTATATCGGAAAATTCATCATTTTCATCATTGTATTTTGCATTAAAAACATCAGCGATCTCAAGTGTCGGTTTTTCTTTATACTCGGGCAGGAAACCAAGAATTTCACTGGCAGAATCTTCCATATCCAGAAACCATCTGACATCAGAGATATCCACGATCACAGCTCCACGATCCATCGCTTGAACACCAAATCGAACCATTCCACACACAGTGAAATTGTTCATCGCCATCGAACCGTACATTGTACTTCCGATGATCGTTACTTTATCATTAATATTAATTCCAAGTTTATCTGCGATTTCCTGGCTGATCAATATCTCTCCCTGTTTGAATGGCAGGTTTCCATTTGAAAGAGCTTCATTCAGATTTAGAAGTTCCAGTTCAAAGGAATCGGAAAATAGATCGACACCAAAGCCGATAACTTCTCCCTGACTTAATGTTTCTCCGTTTTCATCTGGAAGATCCAGCAAACCACCAAAATATATTCGAGGCTGCCAATGCATCTGGGGATATTCATTGGTTAGCATATCAATTTTCTCAGTCACATTCATCAATCCCAAGTCATATGGTTTCTGATCGATCAATTCATTGTAAGCTCTTGTCACAATTTTCACGTGTCCCGTTTCAAATCTGGCATTTTCTCGAATAAACATGGTTGAAAATCCCATCATCCAACTGTACATAAGAACAGTAAAGATCACTCCTGTAGCGATGATCATAATGGGGAAGAGGCTTCTGGAACGATCCCGCAAGAGTCCTTTTGCCAAGAATTTTAACATAATTCTCCTTGTTATTTTAACATCGGATTTTCCGAAGATCATCCGATTGTTTTCGTAATTATTTTTTTAAACCATGTCCAACATTCCAAGTTTCCTCACTTTGTCATTTTTCCGCGCAAAGCATCGGTTGGTTTCAATTTTGCTATCTTTCTGGTGGGAAGAAAACTAACTATGGTTGTCGTTATCAGTACCAGGATTATTGTTCCCACAACCAGTTTCCAGCCGTAAACCGGATAGAGTGCATCATCCAAACCACTCAAACCCCAGTCTTTAGCATCTGCTCCAAATTTCATCCCTACTTTTTCAAAATGTCTCAATAACGGAATTCCATAAATTGCACCCATAAATATTGCTAAAACTGCATGCAGAACACCTTCCAAAGTGAATAATTGAATTATTTTAGGACGTGTCATTCCCATTGCCATCATAGTTCCCATCTCTTTTCTACGCCGGAAGATCGCCAGTATCTGTGTATCGAAAATTGCTATCATTGCCAGGAAAAGCAGTATTGCATACATAACCGAAGACCCCACGGTCTTTACCTGGATCAAGTTTGTAAGATCTAGTAACAGAAAATCCAGATCTCTATATTGCCAACCGGAAAATTCTTTGCTATACATTTCATCTTTTATCGTGATGATAGTTGCTTCATTTGGATGACCCAACATTTCCTGCAGAATTAGTAGAGGTATCCAAATCTGGTTGCTTTCCACAGTGAGTACAGTAGTAGAAAAAATGTGAGCAACCTTGATATCACGGGCATCATAAGTTCCGTTTTTATCACGCCAGCGCAATACAATATAATCTCCTTCTTTAATATTCAGGTTGTAAGCGAATCCTGAGCCGATGATGCAATATATCTCTTCATCATGATCTGCCAGATATTTTGTTGGAAGCTCGATCAGATTTTGATTCGGGTCGATACCTTTAAGAACAATATTTCGCATTCTTCCATCAGGGTAGATCGTAGCAGGAGAGAACAGAATTGGAATTGCTTCACCTTCAGCTATCAGCTTTTGCAGATCTTTTGGGATTGCAGCGTGGCTGTCTTCCAATGTGAATGGATCATAAGGATCATAATTTTCCTGCCAGTATTGTCCACCTGCAAAATCCCAGTTCTTCATTTCCCGGGAAGCGTCATCTTGCCAGCCAACATAGAAGCCCTGTAAGGCAATTATTGCAAAATAGGAGAGGGAAAGAATGAATATGTTCAACCAGGTTCGAAATCCTGCTCCTAATATATTTTTCATTGCTAATTTAAAGATCATGATCATCCTCTGTTCACTATTTCGTCTTTATCCACTTTACCATCCAGTAGTGAGATCTTTCTTCTCAAATATTTAATTACTTTAGCATCATGTGTTGAAAAGATGAAAGTAGTTCCCAACTCTTTATTGATCTTTTCCATGGTCTTTAAGATATGATGTGAATTTTCTGCATCCAGGTTAGCAGTTGGTTCATCTGCCAGCACCAGATCAGGCTTCTTCACAATAGCTCTGGCTATTGCAACTCGCTGGCATTCACCACCGGAAAGTTGTGCAGGACGGGATTTTGCTTTATCGGAAATACCAACCCACTCGAGTGCGTCCAGAACAGCTTTCTTACGTTTTTCTTTCGACATTCCCAACAGGATTAAAGGAAATTCTACATTTTCGAAAACCGTATAAACCGGTAGTAAGTTATAAGTCTGGAAAATAAAGCCAATGTGTTGACTGCGAAGCTTCGCAGCTTTGTTGGAGGATAATTTCCGAATAGAATTTCCCATTACATTCACATCTCCTTCGCTTTGTGAGTCCAGGGAACCGATTATATTAAGTAATGTAGTTTTTCCTGAACCACTGGGTCCTACGATGCCTGTAAATTCTCCTTTCTCAAATTCCAGGTCGATATCTCGAAGGGCTGTAAATTTACCACCACCAATGGGGTAGTGTTTAGTCATTTTTTCGATTTTGATAAATTCCATATTTTACCTCTTTTTTTTGCCGCTAAGAACACTAAGAAACACTAAGTTTTTTATTTCGACTCGAGCTTCCCGCTATCAGCAAGCTGATAGTTCTATTAAGATGAAAACAAAAATCTAGAACATCGGAATATTCAGTTTGCTGATCTTCCGATTGTACGGGCAAGAACTTCTCTACATTCCGAAGATTCGACAAGTCGAAACATTCGGAAGTTGGAAATTGTTTTCATAGGAGACGGAAGGATTTGCATTCTTGCATTCTGAACTCCGCTCCGAATAAAT
>JAUWNO010000299.1 GCA_030612605.1 Armatimonadota bacterium | reverse complement strand
TCGCTTGCAGATTATGTTGATAATCAGGTTTATTTGAGATTCAGGTTTGTAAGTGATGAAACTTTGAATGATCCGGGTTGGAAAATAGATGGCATCAAAGTTGTATCTTCAGAAGGAATTGCTTCTTCTGAAAATGAAATTACGATTGCTACAAAATTGTTTGGAAATTATCCTAATCCGTTTAATCCAAGTACAACAATATATTTTACCACAGAGCACACAGAGAGCACGGAGTTAATAATTTATAATTTGAAAGGACAGAAAGTGAAAACTTTTGAAAATTTGGAGTGTGACGAGTCTCTCGTCACAAAAGCCGAGGGAGTCGGCTACTCCATATCTTGGAACGGTACGGATGACAAAAACAAACCTGTAGCAAGCGGACTTTATTTTTATAAATTAAAAACAAAAGATTACAGCAAAGTTCGCAAGATGATGTTGTTGAAATAATTTTATTAAACCTTGCGAACGGTCGAGGAACGAGACGTTCAAAATCAGCAGAAAAATTGTCTTTCTGAGGAAAACTTACGAAGGCAGACTTGCGAAGAATCTATCTGTTAAGAGTTCCTTCGTGGGTTCGAGAGAGTAGAATTCCTCCAGCCTTCGCCAGCTTCGGCTTGGCAAGCAGGATGACAAAAAAAAATAATGGAGAAAATTATGAAAAAGATTATCACTTTATCATTGTTTTTATTAATATCAACATCTTTGATATTTGCGAGTTTATCTTATGAAAATCGAGGACAAGAGATTCTTGTTGAATTCGAAAATGATGATATTAAATTAAATCAGGAAAGCATTTCAAAGATATTTGCTTTACCATCACGAAGTGTGGAAATTGAAGCAACATTTTGTGAAATTGAAGTATATTCCAATGATGGGAATCTCATCAGGAACGAAATAATCGATGGCGAATCGAGAATTGAAATCGTCAGAAGTTTCGTGATGCGGGAATTATATGCTCATCAACTCAATATTAAAATAACTGAATCTGACGAAACAAAAACTTCTGTTCTTAAGAAAATAAATTTTACTGTTAAGCCCAAATTTGAAGTAATACCTTCAAATAAAATTTCATCTGCTTTTCTTCCGCTTTATCGCCAGATAATTGAGAATTATGATTCTTCATATCTCAGGAATTCTGAGATTGCTCCATCCAATATGCTGATTATTACTCATTCAAGTTTGAATGATTATTTATATGAACCAAATGATTTGATTCAATGGAAAAATGCCAAAGGGATTTCCACAGAAGTTGTATTTTTAGATTCAACCGGCTATACCAGCATAGAAATAAAAAATTATATCTTAAATGCATACAACACCTGGGAAAATCCACCTGATTACATTTTGCTTGTGGGAGATGTTGACTCACCTTACACAATTCCTTCATTTTATATAAGTGATGATAATGATGTTACAGACCATCCATACACGCTTTTGGAAGGAGATGATTATTTCCCGGAGATGCTTATTGGACGCTTGTCTGTAGATTCTCCTGTTGAATTGATGACCATGGTCGATAAAATCTTAACTTATGAAAAAACTCCGTATATGGATGATACAGGCTGGTTCAAAAGTGCTCTTTTACTTGCCGGGAATTATTCCAGTTCTCCTCCCATTCCCACCACTCCGGTTGAAGTTACAAAATGGTTAAGAGATAAAATGCTGGATTACGGTTATACAGATATTTTGGAGATTTATTATCCGCCCAATCATTATGCTCAAGGGGAAATTAAAGCAGATATCAATGATGGTGTGGGTTTTGTAACTTATCGAGGTTGGGGAGATGCTCATGGCTGGCATTATCCTCATTTCAAAAACCAGGATATAGTTGATTTGAATAATGGTCCGCTTTTACCGGTTATCACTTCCATTGTTTGTAATACCGGTGATTTTGCTAATAGTGTGGATCCTTGTTTTGGTGAACAGTGGCTTCGAGTAGGTTTTCCCGGTTATCCAAAAGGTGCAGTTGCTTTTGTAGGACCTTCGGATCTGCATACCAGTACAAAATATAATAATGCGATTTTTTCCGGCTTTTATGCAGGTTTATTAGATGAGGATATTTTCACTTTCGGAACTGCTGTTCTCAGAGGAAAATTGGAATTATTTAATAATTTTCCTTTGAATCAGAATTTCGGTGATGAGGTTGAATTCTATTTTCACATTTATAACATTCTTGGTGATCCGTCTTTAACTATGTGGACGACTATTCCTGAAGTAATAAACTATGATTTACCGGAGGAAATCAGTATTGGCACAAATTATCTCGAAATTTATCTTCCGGAATTTGAGGGAGGAATTGCCACTGCCATCAAAGAAGATGAATTTATGGAGGTAAAATTCATAGAAAACGGATATGCTTTATTAAACCTGAATTCTCAAACTGAAGGTGAAATTATTGTCACTCTTACAAAAGCAAATTATCATCCCATTATCGAAACTGTGGATGTGGTTGCTGAAAATATCGATGTGGGATTATTTGATTATGAGACAAGTTCGATGGTAGCTCCCGGTGAAATCATTCAGCTTTCTTTAACTCTGAAGAATTTCGGCTCTCAAGCTGCCAATTCCGTAACTGCTGAATTAACCTCTAATAATCAGTATGTGAATATTACCAGCAGTACTGCCAACTTTGGAAACATCGAACCAAATGCAATTTCCACTCAGAATTATGAACTTGAAATTTTGCCTGACTGCCCTGATAATGAAGTTATGCACTTTGATTTGGATATCTCAACCGGAGCAACTGCGAAATTCGAGCTTGTAGCAAACGGCTTAATCCTTGAGGTTATGGATGTTACGGTAGATGATGCTAACGGGATTCTGGAACCCGGTGAAACTGCAGATATTATAATTTCAATTTTGAATAGCAGTTCTGTGAATGCAACCAATTTGGAAGCATCTCTGACCGTTTATAGTACTGCACTTCAAATAAATTCGGGTTCAGTAAATTTTGGAACTATTAATTCAGGTGAAACCGGAACAGGAACTTTCGAAGTTACTGTTTTTCCTGATTGTTTTGTGGGCAGCAATATCGGCTTTGAATTGATATTTGAAGATGAAAATGGAATCGATGCAACTTCATATTTTTATATTGAAATTGGAATAGTTGATAATACAGCTCCCACAGGTCCGGACAATTTCGGTTATTTTGCCTATGACAGTTTTGACACGGATTATGATGAATGTCCAACCTATCAGTGGTATGAGATCGATCCCGATTTGGGAGGTAGCGGACAGGTGATTGAAATGGGTGACGATACATCCGAAACAATTGCCCTGCCGTTTGATTTCAAATATTATGATGTGGTTTTTGACAGTATAACTGTTTGTTCAAATGGTTGGATCTCTTTTGAGACCACCTGGATGACTAATTTCACGAATTGGAACATTCCTGCTGCTTTAGGCCCTTACGGAATGGTTGCACCTTATTGGGATGATCTTATCGGTGAAACTTATATTGTTAATGATACTATTTATCATTATGATATGAGGATTTGTTATTTATTTGAGTCAACAGAAAATATTTTCATAGTCGAATGGAATGAGTGTGTAAACAATGAGGATGATGTATCAGTGGAAAAATTTCAGATTGTG
>JAUWNO010000564.1 GCA_030612605.1 Armatimonadota bacterium | reverse complement strand
AGGAGAGGAAGCATTCTTTACTCCTTCTCCTCGATAGGAGAAGGCTGGGATGAGGTGGATATAATAATAAAAAAAATGGAGTTAAGATGAAAAAGACAATTCTTATGTTATTTTTTTTCTCTGCATCTCTACTTTTTTCTCAGGATATTTTCTTTGAAGCTGTTGATAAACCCAATGATGATGGCTGTGCAATTTTGTTAAGATGGGATGCATCAAACATTAGCTCTACAAAGATGCTCATCGAGCGAAAAGATGATGGAGGAGAAGCAAAACTTGTAACAAAAATTGATAAAGCTGAAGGCGAGTATACAGATGGTGAGGATATAAAGCCCGAAATCGAATACGTTTACAGCTTTTCTACCTGGGATGAAAATGACCAGCTTATTGATAAGGTTGAATCTGCAGTTTTTGCTCACGCCCAATGGTTCAATACGGAAAAGATTTCTCTTTTAATCTTGGCATTAATTATTACTGCTGCCATTCTTTATTTCATTTATTCTGCCAAAAGCGGAAAGGAATTGTATATCCGCAAGATTGCCGGATTGGAATCTATA
This sequence comes from Armatimonadota bacterium, assembly GCA_030612605.1. Classification (GTDB taxonomy): domain Bacteria; phylum Cloacimonadota; class Cloacimonadia; order Cloacimonadales; family TCS61; genus JABMPU01. The sequence goes on along the minus strand of JAUWNO010000564.1, from coordinate 1,048 downwards.
GATGAATCTGTGGGAAGAGCAACGGAAATGGGAAGACCGATTTTATTCATTCCCGGAATTTTGGATCTGGATGATATGCAGACCATTGCCGGATTGACCATCTTGGGAAAAGTAGCTCATAAAGCTGCTGAATACGGTGCTGAAATAATTGTGCCTGTTTGCCGTTCCATGGTGCTTTCCACTGCCAAAGAAGTCGTCAAAGAAGCATATCTAAAAGCAGGCAGACCCGATGCATATAATCCGGATTCTGTATTCTATCTTACAGACGACCAGTTTGGTTATGTAGCAGGAGTAGATGGAATTATCGTGCGGGAAAAACCGGCTGCCAATTTCCTTATGGGCGCTTTTTATGCTGAGTCTCTCATCCTGGCTGAAACCGGGTTTGCCAGTGGAGCAATTCAAACTGCCGGTACTGCCATGCCCAGCCAGCTTCCTTTCTTTGTGGTTGCCTGCGATTATACCCTGATCGGTGAAGAACTTTTCGCAGCATCTGCCTATCTTTCCAAAGAACCTAATCAGTTGGGAAGTCTGAAAGGTCAGGATTTGGGTAAGGCTCTCTTTGTAATTATGCTCGCTATCGGAATTGTTCTGGAAATAGCCGGAGTACATTTCCTGAAAGATTTTCTCACAGTATATTAAGGTGGAACTATGAAAAGAAAAATCCCTTTATTAATTACGTTTCTTGTTGGAGTGATAATAATTATTTCCGAGTTTATTCCTCATAAACCTTTTGGACAAATTACCGGTGAATTGGAAAATTGGTATCTGATTATTGCAGGTTTCGCCATCATTCTGGGTCAGTTGAGTTTATTTAAAGTAAATTTATTTAAGATAAGACACAGACAAAAAAACTGGCAATTTTTCATACTGACTCTTCTTAGTTTTATCCTGATGGTTTCAATAGGAATTTTTTGGGGAACAGAAAATCATCCGGGTATTTTTGGGAATGGTGAAACTATTTCAAGCACAATCGGCACCAAACCATTTGATTATTTATTTGATAATGTTTACCAGAACCTGCAAGCAACAATGTTTTCGCTTCTTGCTT
>JAUWNO010000267.1 GCA_030612605.1 Armatimonadota bacterium | reverse complement strand
CAGCGAAATAGACACTCTGAAAACGTCTCTTTCAATGGCTACTTGCATTTGACACTTTCAGAGTAATAATTTAATGAAACCTTGAAAAAGCTAAGCAGGAAGAAATTTTCTGAAAGAAGCCTTTTCAAGGATGGTTTTTCGATTACGATTAACTTTCCGAATTTTGTCAGGAAGAATTCTGTTTAGGAAACTTCGGAAAGGATGAAACTGGAGAGTGTGAGTCGAGGATTGCGACCATTTTTCAGACAGGTTGTTCTCAACTCGAGTGCTAAGCAGAGACACTCTGAAAATGTCTCTTTCAATGGCTACTTGCATTTGACACTTTCAGAGTAATAATTTAATGAAAACTTGAAAAAGCTAAACACGAAGAAATTTTCTGAAAGAAGCCTTTTCAAGGATCCATTACTTGAAAGCTGAAATATATATCATAATAATTTTCTAATCTTAATAAAAAGATTGACATAATTAAATGAAAAAAGCTATTAGAAATAGCTTTTTATAAGATAATTGAGTGAAAAGAATAATTGATCTTTAAATGTCGCAAATATGGTTGTTTACAAATGAAATGAAAAAAACAGTCCGCCTGCATTGCATTACGGCGTGATAAAAAGGAGAAAAAATGGGAAGAATAATAGAAAAAATCAAAATTTATAACATTGTAGATTTAATAAATGTTAAAACAGGTTTAATAGGGAAAGATAAGATTCGGATTACAGAAGTAGATGCAATTGTAGATACGGGAGCAACCTTTGTATGCTTATCGAGGAAAGATATCGAGAAATTAGGATTACAATACCATAGAACAACGAAAATAAGAACTGCAAATGGACAAGCTCAAAGAAGAATATTTGAAGGTGCAAAAGTCGAATTAAAAGACCGTTCGATTGAAATGCCAATTATGGAAAATGATGAGGATACTCCAGCTTTAATAGGTTATCTTCTTTTAGAAGCTTTGGATTATGTGATAGACCCTAAAACTCAAGCTGTTATACCAAATCCTGCTAATGATGGTAAATGGACAGCTGATCTTTATTAGAACACGGATGAATTTGTTGATTTATTGATTTGGTGATTTAAGACCTTGCGAATGGTTTCCCACAGAGTTTCTCTTTCTTGTTAACCTTCGCAATGGTTGGAGATATAATTTAATTAAAAACCCGAGTCGGGTTGAGTTCAGGGTTCAGGGTTCAAGGTTCTGGGTTCATCTGTGAGCTTTTTCCTTTTTCCTTTTTGCTTTTTCCTTTTTGCTTTTTCCTTTTTCCTTTTTGCTTTTTGCTTTTTTGAGAGTTCACGAGTTCACAAACCCGAGTCGGGTTGAGCACAACTCGACTCGGGTTTAGCCTTTTCAAGGATCCATTACTTGAAAGCTGAAATATATATCATAATAATTTTCTAATCTTAATAAAAAGATTGACATAATTAAATAAAAAAAAAGATTAGAAATAGCTATTTATAAGATAATTGAGTGAAAAGAATAATTGATCTTTAAATGTCGCAAATATGGTTGTTTACAAATGAAATGAAAAAAACAGTCCGCCTGCATTGCATTACGGCGTGACAAGGGAGAAAAAGATGTTTAAAACAAATGTAGTTCTCGGATTTATGCTGATAATGTTATTAGCAATGAGCACAAACCTTTTCGCAGACGGAACAATACCTACGGTGTAAAGGGAATTTTATTTTAGTACAAAAACGGCAGTTTATTTTGATACAAAAATCCATTATTTATTCCTCAGCTTTGACAAGTTTCCGTCCAGCGTCGGACTCCGCCTGGAAGGAAGCCCGTAGGGCGACTGGAAGGCGGAGTCCGACGCTCGCAATTTTTTTTCGACATTATAAATTACTATTAACATTTTTCAGACGGTAACTGTCACCATTAAGAATTATGGATTCCGAATGATGTAGAAGACGATCCAATATAGCCGCTGCTATCGTCTGATTTCCAAAAAATGTTCCCCATTCATTAAACAACTTATTCGATGTTATCATTATCGATCTGTATTCATAACACTGATTTACAAGTTGGAAGAACAGATTCCCATAAACCGGCTGCAAAGGAAGATAACCCAATTCGTCGATGATTATCAGATCATTTTTCAACATCTTTTTCAGATATTGTTCAAACTTCTTTTCTGTTTCTGCAATGATCATTTCTTCCATCAGATTTTGCATCGTATAAAAAATTACCTTATATCCATTATGAACCGCTGATAAACCGGTTGCCAAAGTCAGATGGGTTTTGCCAACTCCGGGAGGTCCCATCAAGATCTTATTCATCCGTTGATCTATCCAGGTAAAGGTCAGCCATTCATTAATTTCACGCTTGTTGATACTTGTCTGAAAACGAAAATCAAATTCATCGATCGTTTTCAAACTTGGAAAACAAGCCTGTTTCTGATAACGTTTTATCCGGTTTTTATTACGATTAGATATTTCATATTGGAGCAGATCATCAATAAAATCAAGGTAGGAAAAATCATTACTTTTCGCTTTTTCAACAACTGCTTCCAACTCGTTTGCCGAATGATAACACCTTAAATTACGGAGGTTTGTCTTTATCCTTTCAAGCATTTTTCACCCCCGTCATATAAACTTTCAAAGAACGATCAAGAGATGAAGTTTCCAAATTCAAAGAAGAATATTTTTGGTTGGATTTATCGCACTCTTGAACCAGATGATTCCGTTCAACAGTTGCAAGCATTTTCTCTACAAGAGAAGTTCTTATTTGATTCAATTCCAATAAATTGGGAAGCGCTTCATTCCAATATTGAACAGAAAATTTAATCGCCAATTTTTTCAGGCCCTTCAACTGATCACGAACTATTCTGGGGTTATCCGATTTAATTTTTGTGATCAATTTTTCCGCCTGATCAACCTCTGACAAAAGAGATAAAACCTCGTCCGTTATTTCTTCGATGCTCTTTCGGAAATCCCTGTAATGATTATTATTGATGACCGTTATACCTTTTCCGGACGAGAGCGGATGATTCGCTATTTCTTTCCCTGTTTCAAACTCTCGAATGATCAGAATATTTTTTGCTTCTTCCACGAGAACTTCTTGCCGCTGATAAGATGAAGGAACACTGTATTTATTTCCTTTGAAACTGAGCAGACCGGTTTTGTCGGCAAGCCGCCGGTTCGCTTCGCTTTTTGTGTAATAATGCGTTTGAAGAAAAGGTTTCTCTTCCAAAAACATTTCTGAAGGCTGGCGTTTTGTTCTCGAATGGATGCGAATATTCGCCACTTCACCTAACCAAATTAAACTCGCTTTTCTGACCGATTCTATATTTGGAAAAAAATCTCCATAAAGAAAATCTTCCTTGATATAACGAATCGAACGCTCTACCTTACCTTTACTTTCAGGATCATAACCTTCGCAAACAACAGGCAGAAATTCATACTTCAAAGCAAATTGATGAAACTGCTCATTAAACCAGACTTCCCGATATTTTTCCTTGATTACAACAAGTTTGGTTTGATCATAAACATACTCTTTCGCAACTCCTCCAAAATAATGAAATGCTTCCAAATGTGCTTTGATAAAATCTTCAGTTTTGTAGGGACGCATTTGAAACGAAATATACATCATGCCGGAATAAGAAAAAACAAAAGATACAAAATAGACTTTCATTTCCTGTCCTGCTGAATCCTTCCGAACACGGTATTCACCTCCATCTACCTGAACCTGCTCTCCGGGAATCGTACTGAATACCGGACGATAATGACGGATTTTATTGTTTCGATATTTCTCTCTGATCGGTCTGATATAGTTACGAAAAGCCCGAACTTTGACCGTGATTTCAGGATATTCGGATTTTATTTTACGAAGCAATTTGGTCGCTGTTATTTTTGGATATATTTTCAACTGCTCCTCAATAAAA
>JAUWNO010000552.1 GCA_030612605.1 Armatimonadota bacterium | reverse complement strand
GAGAAATCTATTTCAGTTTGGAATTTGTTTTTTTTCATTTCCTTCAATTTTCTTCTAACGCCTTCTATCGTAAATTTCTGAATATAAAGCATATATTTAATTTTCTTCAGAAGTTCTATATCCTCCGGGTTGTATCTGCGGTTTCTTCCCTCTTTTTTCCTGGGATGAAGCTGTGAAAATTCCTTTTCCCAATACCTGAGAACGTGCTGTTTCAAATTCAACAGATTCGCAACCTCACCGATGGTATAATAGAACTTTTTCATGTTTTTTTTATCCACGAATTACACGAATTACACGAACTTACACAAATTATTTTTTTAATCTTTTTTTGCCATCTGACTTTCACTGACTTTCACTGACTTTTTTACCACAGAGCACACGGAGATTAATATTCAATCTTCAATATTAAATATTAAATATTAAATTTTCCGTGTCATCTGTGTTCCTTCTTTTGCCACAGACTTTCACTGACTTTTTCCTTCATCCTTCATCATTCCTTGTTGGATATTGGATATTCATGTTTCATTATTTTTTCCTGTCACTCCTGTTTATCCTGTCAATTTTATCCGTGCTAATCTGTAATATCTGTGTCATCAGTGTTCCTTTCTTCTTCTGCAATAAATATCTCAGGAAAATCAAACCAGATAAAATTACAAAGACCAAAGGAAACCAGTAAAGTTTTTTTGTAAAGATAGAATTATTTTCGCATATCAGAAGATTATCATTTATGACAACTTTTTCATATAATTTTGTTTCATTAATAATTTCTCCCAAAGGTGATACAATCAGAGAATATCCCGTATTTGCGGCGCGATAAATTTGTTTTCTGGTTTCTACAGCCCGAATTTTTGTCATCATTGCATGCTGATATGTTCCTGCTGATCTTTTAAACCAGGCATCATTTGTGATATTCACGATGAAATCCACATCTTGCTGTGCCATCTTTGTTGTTAAACCCGGAAAGGCAATTTCAAAACAAATCAATGGAGAATATTTATACTTCCCGATTTGATAAAATTTCTGTTCTGTGCCGTATTCCCAATTTGCCTGACCAAGATGTACATTCCATAAAAAAGGAAAGATCTTAAGAAACGGTATCCTTTCACCAAAAGGAACACGCAAATTTTTTTTATACACAGTAGAAATATGTCCGTTCTTATCAAGTTTCGCGCAAGAATTATAATGTAGAATTTTATTTTTATGCGTTACTAGGACTCGTTCATAATGCGGAAATCCGGTAAAAATATCAACCTGGTTTTCAATGGCTAAACCGCGCACAAAGCTTCTGTATTTTGTACTTTTAAGAAGGTAGATCGGCATTGCACCTTCTGGCCAAATTACCAGCTCCGAACCACTTTCAGCGGCAATCTTTGTGTATGTTTCATATAAAGAAAGAGTCGTATCAAGATAAGTTTCCTGCCATTTTTTTTCTTGTGGGATGCTAACCTGAACAATTGCCACATTTACTTTAGTTTCCTCAAGTTCTATTTTTTTCAAACGATTTGAACCGTAACTGTTCCAAATAAAAAAAACTAAAAAAAGAAGAATAACATTCAGGATAAATCTCCTTCTCAATCTGAAAATGAAAATATTAATAACGAGAACCAAAATAGAGAGTAAATAAAT
>JAUWNO010000454.1 GCA_030612605.1 Armatimonadota bacterium | reverse complement strand
TGGTTTTGCTGATTACAGGTATCTTTTTGTGAATAACAGCTTCATAAAAGACAAAATCATCTTTCACAGCATCAGGTCTGCTTATGATCCATTTATCAAGAAATTGAGAATCTATCAAAAAGGGAAACTGCCACCGTTTATACTTTTTCTGAATGTAGAACCAACTCAGGTAGATTTCAATGTTCACCCGGCAAAATTGGAAATACGTTTCAGAGACCCGGGTAATGTTCATAATTTCGTTAAAACCGCAATAAATAATATTCTTCTCCAATATGAAGAAGAGCGTTTTAGACAAAACAAATCCAAATTATCTTCATCTTTCCAAACTGGAAAAACAACAAAACTTGAATCAAAAATATTTAAGAATAAAACAGATAAAAAACGTTTCAATCAGGTTAAGAAGGAGTTCCAGCAGATCTATCAACCGGATATTTTTAAAGAGAAAACTTCTGAAGATAAAATTCTCGAATCCAAATTAATACAGCAAAGACCAGATTTATTTGTTCGTCCCGAGGAGGAAATGATAAATCCGTGGCAATTGCACCAGAGTTATATTTTTGTGCAAGTTGAAGATGGATTAATGATCATTGACCAGCATGCAGCTCATGAGCGGATTATTTACGAGAAAATCCTGCACAGAATTCATGGAGCTCCAGCTCAAACACAGAAATTACTTTTCCCGATTGTGATCGATCTTCCTCCGCATCTAAAAAATACAATTCCTGAACTTCTATCTGAAAACCTGGAAATATTTAATAAAATCGGTTTCTCAATTAAAACGTTCAGTGGAAATTCTATTGTGATCGATGAAATACCGATCGAACTGGAAGATTGGGATGGGGGAGACATCTTTATCGAAATTATAAAACAGCTTGAAGATGAGTTTACAGAAACAGAAGATTTCCGCGACAGCATCTCCAAATCCGTTGCTTGCAAGGCTGCCATAAAAGCAGGTAAAAAAATGAGCAAAAAAGAGATGCTCGCTCTTATCAACGATCTTTTTGCCTGTGAAGTGCCATATTTCTGTCCGCACGGCAGACCTTTGATAATCAAGATGACTCTTTCTGAATTTGAGAAGAAATTTAAGAGAACTTCTTAAATTTTATATTTAATATTGAAAATTGAATATTAAGAAACTGTGGAATTAATATTGAATACTTCTTAATAGGAAATACAATGTTATGAATGGAAACTCCAAATCTGAACCCCGCATCCCGCTTATAATTATTCAAGGTCCGACTGCTGTTGGTAAAAGTACACTTGCTTATAAATTAGTTCAGGAATTAAATACAGAGATAATTTCTGCTGATTCACGTCAGGTTTATAAATATCTTGATATCGGAACTGCAAAACCATCTAAAGAAATACAAAGTAAAATCAAACATCATCTGATCGATATTGTTTATCCGGATGAAGAATATAGTGCCGGTGATTTTGTTAAAGATTCTGAAAAGTTAATTTATGAGATTCAAAAAAAAGATAAATTGCCTTTGATCGTGGGAGGAACAGGATTTTACATAAAAGCTCTTACAGAAGGGATTTTTAAAGCTCCATCCATTCCAAAAGAAATTCGGGAAAAACTTATACAAACTTCTGAAGAAAAGGGTTCTGAATTTTTATATGAATATTTAAAGGAAAAAGATCCTTCATCAGCAGAGAGAGCAAATCCAAATGATGTGCATCGAATTATCAGAGCTTTAGAAGTGTACGAAGCAACTGGAAAAACTATCACACAACTTTGGCAGGAAAATCCATCTGATAAAAAAAAATATAAAACATTTAATATTTTGATTTCTGAAGATCGTGAAATTCTATATAAACGCATTAACAATCGAGTTGATGAGATGCTAAAAAACGGACTTCTGAATGAGATGAAAGAACTTCTTGAAAAAGGTTATAATGAAAATTCTCCCGGAATGAATACAGTTGGTTATAAAGAGCTTTTTCCATATTTCGAGGAGATAATAAATTTGGAAGAATGCATCCGGGAAATTAAGAAAAATACACGTAATTATGCCAAAAGACAATTAACCTGGTATCGGAAAATAGATTTTGATTTGACATTACAGGCATCCAATATTAACTTTTCAATAATCTTACGAAAAATAAGGGAATTCATTGAATCAGAATGAGTTCTGCAAAATAGAGAGTTTTTAACCTCACCTCAATCCTCTCCTAAGAGGAGAGGAAGTTTTTTGTTCTCCTTCTCCTCGATAGGAGAAGGTC
>JAUWNO010000593.1 GCA_030612605.1 Armatimonadota bacterium | reverse complement strand
GACTTTCACTGACTAACACAGACTTTTCCTTAATAAAGGATTTTTCTTTGTTGGATATTCATTTTAATAATTTCTGTGTTTTCAGTGTTAAATTCTTATTAGTGAAAATCCGTTCCATCTGTGTCATCCGTGTTCCATTTTCCATTAATAATGAACTTTTTTCTCAAGTTTTTTCTGAAATAGGGTTAGGGTTAGGATGATTGCGAACAGCACTAAAGCAATCGCACTTGCATAACTCAGATCATTGCTTTCGCCAAAACCTTTATCATAAAGATAATAAACTATAACTTTGGTAGTACCCAACGGACCACCGACAGGCGGACCTGTCATCAAATATATTTGTGAAAAAACTTGAAAGGTTACGATTGTTGTCATCATCAGAACATAAAATGTAGTTGGAGAAACCAGGGGCCAGGTTATCTTAAAAAACTGTTTGATCTTGCCTGCTCCATCGATGTCAGCAGCTTCGTAATATACATGTGGAATATTCTGTAAACCTGCAAGATAAATAATCGTATTATATCCCAAACCTTTCCAGATGGTTACAATGATAATCGAGAACAGAGCAAGAGAAGGACCACCCAGATAATGTGGAATTTCTATCCCAAAATTCTGGAGTAAAAGCAAGAAAATCCCTCTACTTTCTGCTAACCATCCTAAAGGATCAATTCCAATTTTTGCTAAAAAGAAATTTGCCAGCCCGGTTTGCTGGTTGAAAATAAGTTTCCAGACAATAGAGATCGCCACCATTGAAGTTACTGTGGGAATAAAATATATTGAACGGAAAAAGCTTTTCAATTTTTTTATATTATTCAGAAGAGTTGCAAAAAGCAGGGATAAAATTAAACTGATCGGCACTACGAAAATCACGAGATAAAAAGTGTTTAAAAGAGATTGCCAGAACTCAGCATCATATATGAGTTTAGCGTAATTTGAAAGACCGATGAATTTGCCAACTCCAACGATTGACCAATCAAAGAAACTGACAATAAAAGAAAGAAGTATCGGCACAAGGCGGAACACAACAATAATTACCAAAGCCGGCAGAATATATAAATATGGTCCAAAATCAAATTTCTTTTTTTTCATTGATTGATTACTCCGAAAAATACATTACAAATATAAAATTTTAGAGCTCTTGTGTCAATTCAATTTTATCCTTTCAGACCTGGAAAGTATCAAACTTTTTAATTCTTCTCTTTTCACACTCGAAAGAAAGCCTTTATCAACAAATTCCAAAATCTCAGGGAGTTTATTTTTAAATTTTGCAAAAACATTTCTTATTTGTATTTTATTCAGACCAATTCGGTCTGCAAAATTTAAAAAATCATGTCGTTGAAAATTACTTTTTTTTCCATTCATTGTAAGAGCAAGTTCTTCAGGATCATCTTTTTCGGGGATAACTAACCTGGTTGAAAGCAGATCATAAGCCGGAGCAAGCAGATGAAAGTTGTTTTCATAGATAAGGGAGAAATTCTTCAGGTGCATATCAGCATTACC
>JAUWNO010000485.1 GCA_030612605.1 Armatimonadota bacterium | reverse complement strand
ATTTTGTCGGTAGATAAACCCGACTCGGGTTTGCAACTCGAGTCGAGTTTATCAAATGAATTCCTTAACTCAATAACAACATCATCTTTTATTTCTGAAATCTCAACCTTTACATATCCATTTTTATTTATTGCTTCCAGAGCATTATTCAATAAATTCTTAAATGCAATTTGGAAAAGAGATTTATCGATATTGATAAAAAAACTTCTGTCTTCCTGAGGTGCTCTTCTTGCTTTTCTTTCGAAGGAACTCTTTTCTGTTGTAGATTCTTCGTTAGTTTGCCTTTGTAAGAGTTCCTCAGAAAGACAGTTTAAAAGACAGATTTGTTCAAACAACGGATGATTAACATACTGCGAAATAATGGATTCTATAAATGACTTTATCTCAACCTTCTCTTTATAAAGCTTATTAATATGAGAAAAATTGGATAAGGTTTGAGCAGAAGATGAGATATCTTTTAAAGAAGAAAACATATTCTCAACAAAGTCTTTATTCTTTATTTCCAGGTCTTTTTCATATTGCTCTGTCATTAATTTTGTCATTAAAACTTGATTCTTCAAATCGTGTGAAATCCTCTGGATTATCTGGAATTCATCTGTTGAACTTACCTCGAAAACTTTGTATTTTAAGAAGAAAAAATTCCTTTGATATCTCAATTCATTATCGTCTGAAATCTCATTTAAAATATTTATTGGAATTTCTTCATTTATTGACATTTTTTTGGGTAGTTTATAGATCCTTTTCAGCCTTCCCTGCAATTTCCAATAATACAATCTACCGAAGAATGAATAGAGAATGAAATAACTGCTGGTCGTTGAAACCATTGGGATTTTGATATGATGATATACGAAAAAGTATAAGAGAATGATTAATAATTCTGTCAGGATTATGATAAATAAATAGGGATTGAGGGTTTTGTTTCGTTCGAAATGGAGTTTTAATAAATTTGACGTAACTTCATTTTTGCTTATGCAAAATAGATCATTGTTTTTCCAGCTTGGACTTGTAAAATGGAAGGATGGTTGATATATAATTTCAAGTTCATTATTTAAAACTGCATATGGATATCCAATTGATGAGATATTCTGACCATATAGTTTTGATACATTGTTATCATAATAATAGAAATCGGATTCCATAATTTTTGAAATACGATTTTCCACTTTTAGATTAGAATTCAATCTGATCTTTTCAAATCTATTATTTACTCGATTTAACAAAATAATATCATCATTATCCTTCTTAAGCTTTAGTAAATCATTATAAAGAATGTTCAATGTTGATATTTGGTTGGTTTTTAAATCAAGTATCTGTAATTTTTTTTCTGAATTATCAAAATATGATTTTAGACCTAAGAGAATTTGATTTTTTTTTGGTAAGTAGAGAAATTCATAAAAGCAGAATCCAAATGATGATGATACTATTAAAGGTTCATCATTAAAAGATTTAATTTCTCCTAAATTATTTAGTATGAATAAGGTGCTAAAATTTTTTGAACCTAGATATTCCCTCCTCAATTCATCAATTGGATGCTGATTCATTGGAGAGTACGATGATAAAATAATCTCTTTTATACCATCATTATCAATATCTACAATATCATAATTTTGAAAACTACCAATCGAAAATTCCTTTTTCCATAAAACAACTTCATTGATTATATCATAACATAATAATTGTACCGGTAACCATCTGTCATCATCAATCATAATTACAATTTCTTCTGCACCATCCCCATTTGCGTCAAGTTTTCCAATAATTCTTGCTCTATAAAAACCTTTGAGCGATTTTTCAGTTTTTGGGAATACTCTGTCTTGATAATATAGCTTTCGCTGAAAAAAACCTATAAGTTCAAATAAATCTTTAGTATCTTATTTCTAATATTCGTGTTTTTTTTGGCAGAAAATCGTTAACACCAATGTTAAATATAAGAATTTTAAATTGTTTGTTTGGCATTTGAATATTGAGATTTATTTGGATTTTGTTTTTTGAGATTTGTATTT
>JAUWNO010000223.1 GCA_030612605.1 Armatimonadota bacterium | reverse complement strand
TTTAGAGAAGTCGTCTGTTTTTTGTTGGCTATCATTTTCCTTGTTTCTATTTCAGCAGGTTTCGGTGAATTGAAAGACAGAAAACTGGAGATTAAAGAATCCACAACTGAACTTAATTCTGAGCTGATTGAACATACACCTCAGCATCTTATCTTCGTTGCATTTTCCGGTGCTTTGGCAATTTCCGCCATGATCCTTCCCGGAATTAGCGGTTCTTTTATTTTGTTAATAATGGGCAAATATGAAGATGTCTTAACTGCTATAAATACGAGAGATTATCTGTTTTTGGCTGTGTTCGCATTTGGTATGTTTTGCGGTATTATTTTCTTTACTAAATTATTGAAATTACTGCTCAAAAAATATCATTCTCAGACAATCGCCTTCCTGATAGGACTCATGATTGCCAGTATTTACAGCCTTTATCCATTCAAAAAAATGATAGAAATTAATGAGAATTTATTTCATAGTTCACATAACATTTTGCCGGTTATCGATTCGAATTTCTGGATTTCGGTAATTACATTTTTTGTAGGTTTTATGATTGTTTACGGTTTTAATTTAATTGAACAAAAATTCAAAAAATAATCGCAACCACTCATTCCCAACTTTCCAGTTGGGAATGCAACTTCAACTCATTCCGAAGCTTCCGCTTCGGAATGAAAGGCAGTAGGAGAGGATATGAGAAGCAGCTATAAAATTATCGATAATGATGGAATTTATTTCGTCAGTTCTACAATCATAGAATGGATTCCTGTATTCACTCATGAGAAATATTTCAAGATTCTAACTGATTCTCTTAACTTCTGCAGAACTGAAAAAGATTTGAAAATATATTATTATGTAATTTTGGATAATCATTTTCATTTGATCGTTTCTCATTCGAAATTGTCTGATATAATGCGTTCTGTAAAAGGTTTTACAGCAGATATTATTCTTGATGAATTGAAGAATGATAAATACAAATGGAAGCTTGATTTAATGAAGTTTTATAAAAAGAAGCATAAACAAACAACGTTTCAAGTTTGGCAGGAAGGATTTCATCCACAGATGATTTCATCGGTTGAGATGCTTAATCAAAAAGTTGAATATATTCATTATAATCCGGTAAAGCGAGGTTTTGTCAACAAGCCGGAGCATTGGAAATATAGCTCTGCAAATAATAGAAACTGGGATGGTTCGATAATTATTGAATTGGATGAAGTTGATGTATGAGAGAAGCAGAAGCTTCTGATGTTATTGGTTTCCGAACTGGAAAGTTCGGAAACAGATTTTTGGATGTGGATTTCGGTTTGTTCCACTCATTCCCAACTTTCCAGTTGGGAATGCAATAATATGCGAAGTTTCTACTTCGTATCTTGGAAGCAGAAGCTTCCAGAATTAGTGCATTACGAAGCGGAAGCTTCGTAATGAGAGAGTAAAAAAGGAGAAAACATGAGAAAATTATTAGTGATTTTTTGTGTATTTATTTTTACCATTTCGCTTATCGCAATCGATGTTTTCGGAAACCAATCCGGGATTTGGTCTCCGGAGAATAATCCTTATAATATTGTTGGAGACATAACTGTTCCATTTGGGGAAACATTGGAGATAGAGGCAGGTGTGGAAGTAATTGCAGTGGGGAATTATAAGATTACAGCAATGGGGAATATAATCGCCCAAGGAACGTATAATGACTCGATTCGTTTTCATTTTGATAACGGTCTTAGCTGGGGCGGGATCAGGTTGGAAAATGAAACTGTACAAAGTACTTTCGATTATTGCCGCATTTCCAATACTGACGATATCAACAATTACCCAATCCAATCTATTAATAGCCCGGTTCTAATTAATCATTCTTATCTGGATGATCACCAAAGTGGAGTTTCATTCTTTGCTCTATCATCGGATGATCCTTCCTATATGGAGATCAAAAATTCCAAAATTGCTTATGTGCAGAAAAGCGGGATCACAATTACAGATAATTCCAATGCATTGATCGATTCTTGTGAAGTAACTCAATGCGGTTTGGGCACTCAATTCTATGGAGCTATCCGTCTTTTACTAATGGATAATTCCCATTCCTGCAGTCCGACGATAACTAATAACTATATTCATCATAATGGTAAGCAGGGAATTACAATGGCAAATATTTATAATTATTATGAAATGGCTCCAACTGTGGAATACAATGAAGTTAGTTACAATTATACTGGTATTTATTTATATTTTGGAAAAGGCACTTATAAATGGAATCACATTCATCACAACTTTGTTGAGAACAATCCAGATTCCGGCGCGGGTGTGATGCTGTATGGAAGTGGGGCGGATGCTGTTTTTACCTTTAATGAGATAAATAATAATTACACAGGATTCTATCTGACAGACGGAGCTACAGCAAATCTGGGAGATCTGGAAAACGCCAGCACAGACGATGATGGTTATAACTGCATTTATGACAACATTTTTTATACAGGAGAAGAGTTTACAGTTTACAATGCCAGTGCTTTGGATATGAAAGCTGAAAATACTGTTTGGGATGATGATCCCCCAATTGATGTAACGATCATTGATGGGAACGATAATCCAGCTTATGGGATTGTGGATTATGAACCGACTTTAACGCCTTATGCTCCCCCAGCAGGATTAGGATTATCAGTATATGGACAAAACGTATTTATTTATGGAACTTATGGAGTTAAATACCCTACTTATCTTTATCCCGATGAGTGTAATTTGTATTTAAATGGAAGTTTTTTAGGTACAATTACGAGTCCTTTTTTTCTGATTCCTGGTCTGCCATACGGGACACATACATTTGGAGCTACTTATGTTTATGAGGGCTATCATGAGTCTACAATAACTGACACAACAATTTATATTCCAAGCAATCTCTGTCCTCCAACAAACGTTGTATTAAATCCCTTTCTCGGTATTATTTTCTGGGAACCTCCGGAAAATTCAAATGCTACTTTAATAGGTTATAACATATATCTGGATGATATGTCATGTCCCGTTTCTACAGTTGGTGTCGATATATTTGAGTATCAATATACCGGTCTTATACCTGGACAGCAATATACAGCCGGAGTTTCTGCAGTTTATGAAGGACTAGGTGAATCTTTTATAGTTATGGATTTTGGATTGGGACCATATATCTGTAATCCACCAACTAATGCATCTTATGAAATAATTGATGACCATATTCATCTAACCTGGCAGGAACCGGAACCGGGTAGTACATATCCATTCCTGAATTACAGGATTTACCTGGATGGAGAGTTATTTGAAACTACTGAACTTTACTACGATATATATGATCTTGTTAGTGGTCAAACCTATCTTGTAGGACTTACAGCTTTTTATGAGTATTTGTTTGAATCCGATCCGATAGAATTTGAAATCATGTTTGTGGGAGCGGATGATGTTTTAACTCTTGAAACAAAACTTTTGGGGAATTATCCCAATCCATTCAATCCGGAAACGACTATTTCATTTAATATCTCTCGCAAAGACGCAAAGAACGCAAAGATTGAAATTTATAATCTGAAGGGTCAGAAAATCAAAACATTCCCGATTGACCAGTTAACCAATCAACCAGTTAACCAAATCATTTGGGATGGAACAGATGAGAATGGAAAAGAAGTTTCATCAGGAATATATTTGTACAAATTGCAAACGAATCATAAAACTTTTACCCGCAAAATGCTTTTAATAAAATAAGATTCTCTCATTCCCAACTTTCCAGTTGGGAATGTTGAATGTTGTTAGTGAAATAGTAATAACTTTATTTTATTGACATAGTATTCTGCAAATTAGTTTTTGAATTAGCTTACAAAGCAAGAAGGGGGATATATGAGTTTACTCGATAAGGTGAAAGGATTTACGAAAGCTAAAGAAATAATGGCTCTTGGTCATTATCCATATTTCAGGGTTATAGATTCTGAGCAGGATACGGAAGTAACTTGCAATGGCAAACGTATGTTGATGATGGGCTCGAACAGCTACTTGGGGCTTACCAATCATCCTCGGGTGATAGAAGCTGCCAAGAATGCAACAGATAAATATGGTACCGGTTGTGCCGGTTCCCGCTTCCTGAATGGAACTCTCGATATTCATATAGAATTGGAAGACGAACTGGCAAAACTGGTTGGAAAAGAAGCATCTCTTGCTTTTGCTGCTGGTTACATGGCAAACTTGGGTGCTATTTCTGCTATGGTAGAAAAAGGTGAATATATTGTTACAGACAAATTCGACCATGCTTCCATTCTCGATGGCTGTATGCTTTCCATGGGAAAAATGGTTCGCTTCAATCATAATAATATGAAACATCTCGATACTGTTCTGAAGAACAAAGTGGCAGGAAAGGGTGCTCTTATCGTGGTGGATGGAATTTTCAGTATGGAAGGTGATATTGCGGATATTCCCAATATCTGTAAATTAGCGAAAAAGTATAATGTCAGCGTTATGGTGGATGAAGCTCATTCTCTGGGTGTTCTTCACAAAACCGGAGCTGGTGCCACAATGCACTTTGGTTGTACGGATGATGTGGAAATAATTATGGGAACTTTCAGCAAATCACTTGCTTCTGTGGGTGGATTCATTGCTGGCAGTAAAGATCTTATCCATTATATCAAACATTTTGCTCGACCTCTAATCTTCAGTGCATCG
>JAUWNO010000520.1 GCA_030612605.1 Armatimonadota bacterium | reverse complement strand
ATTTATTTTCATCAATTTTATCCACTTCTTGGGAAGGTGTATCATATTCATCTTCAATCTCCCCAACAATTTCTTACAGAATATCTTCAATGGTTACCAATCCGGCTGTTCCTCCAAATGAATCAACAATGATTGCCATGCTTTTTTTGTGAGTTTGCATCTCAGTAAGAAGAGTGTTCACATCCATTGTTTCCGGTGCGAAAAATGCTTCTCGCACGAGGTCGGATGCTTTAAGATTTCCATTTTGCTTCTTTTTCATCAAATCGTAAATGATAAGAATCCCGATGATATGGTCCAAGTCTCCATCATAAACCGGAAAGCGAGTAAAACCGTTTTCTTTTGCTACTTTGATAACTTCTTCCACAGGAGTGTCTTTCTCAAAAGCAACAATTTCAGTACGATGAATCATCACATTTTCAGCATCGAGCTGAGTGAATTCCAATGCTTCTTCCAGCATTTCTCTCTGATCTTCATGAAGAACACCGTCATCTTTGGTTTCCGAAAGCATATAGGAAAGGTCTTCTCGCGTGAGAAGATGAAAACCATTTTTCTGAGGAAGCTTGAAAAGCTTTGCCAGAATAGAATTTATAAATGAAACAAATCTTACGAATGGTTGGAAAATGATACTGAAAAATCTTAATAACGAAAATCCTCTTGTTATCAGTTTATTGGGATGGTCGCGATAAATAGCTTTTGGAATAATCTCAGCAAAAATGAGAATAAAGCCTGCAATGATCAAGGTTGTAGCTTGCTCTGTGATTTTAATTGCATTATTCTTTTTAAATTCATTTATCAGAAAGATGGAAAGCGATGAAACAATCACAATCGAGATATTGTTTCCGAAAAGAGTAGTTCCGAAAAGTTTATCTGGATTTTCTAGAAAACTTAATATCTGTTTTTTCTTTTTATTTGTTTTTGCTTTTTGTTCCATCTGTAGCCGATCGATGGAGATAAGTCCTGTTTCAATTCCCGAGAAAAAGGCTGATAGAATGAAAAATAAAATGATCAGTATTAGATATATTATCCACATTTTTATTTATTTACAATTTCGTTTTTATGAGCGATTTTTAAAGCATTTATAAACTCATCCAATTCACCGAGCAAGATGTTATTAAGCTTATAAGATGTCAAACTTATTCTATGGTCAGTAACTCTTGATTGCGAAAAATTGTAGGTTCTGATCTTTGCACTTCTGTCTCCTGTTCCTACCTGGAATTTTCTGGATGCTGAAATTTCAGCTTCCTGCTTTGCTATTTCTAGGTCCAGCAAACGAGAACGTAGAACTTTCATAGACTTATGTTTATTCTTCAGTTGAGATTTTTCATCCTGACAGATTACAACGAGTCCGGTTGGCAGATGAGTAATCCTCACAGCAGAATCAGTTGTATTCACACTTTGTCCGCCATGACCGGATGAACGATAAACATCAATTTTCAAGTCCTTTTCATTGATCTCCACATCTACATCGTCAGCTTCGGGAAGAACTGCTACTGAGATAGCGGAAGTGTGAACTCTACCTTGAGACTCCGTTACAGGAACGCGCTGTACTCGATGAACACCACTTTCAAAACGCATAGTTCCGTAAACATTATCACCGGAGAGCGAAAAAATTATTTCTTTAAAACCACCCACACCAGTTGGATTCGATGAAATCACAGTTTGTTTCCAACCTTGTTTTTCAGCAAAATATTTATACATCCGAAAGAGGTCTGCGACAAAAAGAGCAGCTTCTTCACCTCCGGTTCCAGCCCGAATTTCAACAATTGCGTCTTTATCATCATTAGCATCTTTGGGAGTTAGAAGTTCTTTTAATTCT
>JAUWNO010000519.1 GCA_030612605.1 Armatimonadota bacterium | reverse complement strand
GATAAAGTTTGCCAGACTGAATAGTTTTTCTCCTGAATATTCAGTGGTTCATACTTACCTGAGCTGGATTTTAGATATGCCCTGGCAAGAACCAATAGCAAAAAGTTTTGATCTGAAAAAAGCTCAACAAATCCTCGATGATGACCATTATGGCTTGATTAAAGTGAAAGAACGCATCCTGGAATATCTGGCAATTGTGAAACTGGCAAACAAAGTTAAAGGTCAGATTCTTTGTTTTGTAGGTCCTCCAGGAGTTGGCAAAACTTCATTAGGAAAATCTATTGCTCGAGCAATGGACAGAAAATTCGTGCGATTATCGCTGGGCGGTGTTCGCGATGAGGCTGAAATTCGAGGTCATCGAAGAACCTATATCGGTGCTTTACCTGGTGTTATCATTCAAAGTATGAAAAAAGCCGGAACCAGGAATCCGCTTATCATGATGGATGAGATTGATAAAATGAGCATGGATTTTCGAGGTGATCCTGCTTCTGCTTTGTTAGAAGTTTTAGACCCGGAACAAAATAATAGTTTCCGCGACCATTATCTCGATTTTTCATATGATTTATCTCAGGTTATTTTTATTACCACTGCAAACACATTATCATCCATTCCTCAGCCACTTCTCGATAGAATGGAAGTTATTGAACTTCCCGGATACACAGCATATGAAAAAATTGAAATTGCCTGGAAACATCTAATTCCAAAAGTGATAACCGAACATGATGTGAAAGATAAAATCAGTTTGAAATTCCAAAAAACTTCTATTGAAAAAATCATTAAACTTTATACCAGGGAAGCTGGAGTTCGGGGATTGGAACGTCAAATCGCCAAAATACTCAGAAAAGTAGTGAAGAAATTTGTGGAAGGAAAAGCGAAGAATAAAGTTTTAATAAAAAGTTCAGACCTGGAAGAATATCTGGGAGTGCCAAAACATCTTTACTCAGAAGTTAACAGAAAAAACGCTGTGGGAGTCGTAACAGGATTGGCTTGGACAGCTTTTGGCGGAGAAACGTTGCAGATAGAAGTCGTAAAATTAAAAGGTGAAGGAAAGCTCAAACTCACAGGTCAATTAGGTGATGTGATGCAGGAATCTGCTCAAGCTGCATATAGTTATGCTCGACTTCATGCTAAAAAATTTGGGATTAATGATGACTTCTATAAAAAAATCGATTTGCATTTACACATTCCGGAAGGCGCAATTCCTAAAGACGGACCTTCAGCAGGAATAACCATTGTTGCAGCTATTTTGTCCATCCTTTCCGGGAAAAAAGTTAAACACAATTTAGCAATGACCGGGGAAATTACTTTGACCGGTAATGTGTTACCAATCGGAGGTCTTGCGGAAAAGCTGATTGCCGTGAAAAGAGCTAAAATATCCAATGTGATAATTCCAAAAAAAAATGAACCTAATCTATCTGAAATTCAGAAGGAAATCACTAAAGGATTGAACATTATACTGGTAGATAAAGTAGATGAAGTTCTGGATTTTGCTTTGATGAAGTAACATAATCAATCCTGATTGCGGAAACAGCACAATTAAGATGAAACCAGATTTTACAAAAAGAAGGAACATAAGAAAAGCAAGAAGTGGAGCACTTTCCGAAGCTTCTAACGAAGAAATTTTTGAAGATAAGTTTCGGAAAGTTTAAAATTTCTCTTAGGAAAAAGCTGAATGAACTTCGAGATAAAAAAAGAATATTTCTTAGAAGATGGTACAAAAAGGATTCTGGTTCGCATCATTTCTGAGGAACTGCTTTATCTTGGTTATTTCTTAGAATCATTTGAAGGTTGGTGCAATTACACAACCATCCAAGATAAA
>JAUWNO010000461.1 GCA_030612605.1 Armatimonadota bacterium | reverse complement strand
CACCTTTATATATGTCACTTCACTCGGAATCAAGCCTGCAGAATATATCAAAAATATCATACACTTAATTCTTAAATCCTTGATGCTCTTTAGAATCTTACTTACTTCTAATTCATTCAAAACTTGCGGAAGCTTCTTTTCTCTTTTCGGTCTTGGAAGATAATAGTCATCGATTTCTCTTTTTAAAACTTTATTATAATAGAACTTTATTGAATTAATAGCTTGATTCTGACCTGAAATAGAATATTTCTTTTCATTAACTAAATATAAAATAAATTCACGAATCTGTTCGCTTGATATTCTCTCAGGTTTAATTCCTTTAAAATATTTTAGAAATCGTTGGAAATGCAACCGATATGTTTTGATCGTAGGTTCGCTATAGTTCTTTAATTTCAGAGTTTCGATGTATTCTGGTGGAAAGTGAATATTTGTGATTTTCCGCTGTTCTTTGTTTTCCATTGTTCTTTTAATAAATTTCGGTTTTGACCAGCATTTATCTTCCTTGTAAATAATCATTTACAAAAGTGCTTACCTTAATTATTTCTGTCAAAGAAAATTATTTTTCTGCAGGCAATTTGTGAGTAAACATCCACCCTGTATCCTGCTTGTTAATCCACGAATTAACAGATAAAGTGTAAAAAACTGAACTTTGACTTAATAGGAAAAATGGCAGCCCTAAGGGGAATCGAACCCCTGTTACCGGAATGAGAATCCGAGGTCCTGACCACTAGACGATAGGGCCATAAAAGAAAATAGGTTCCTTTTAGTTTTAAGTGGGTAGATATATCTGGAGGTCAAAAACTGAATTTCCAATATCGAACAAGGAATATCCAATATCCAAGTATTTTTTTCGCCATAACTCATTTTCCTACCAGCCTTATCAATGCTCTTGAAAATATTGAGATCAAGCTTAAATTCTACGATTTGAAATCTTCATAATTTGATGTTGATTATATGCATCTTTTCTCTGAATTTGAGTTAAACACATTTTCTGGTTTTTGTTTTCGGAAGTTGTCATAAGAATCATACTTCTTTTCCTTTTCACTCTTTTTTTTTTACTTCATCAGTTAGATATTCCTTGTTCGATATTGCCTGCCCCGTAGGGAGCTTGCGACTGTTCGGGGGATATTATTCTTACTATTATCGGTATGTGCATAAATGTTACCCATTCATTTCTTCAAAGAGCCAGAAAATATAAGTTAGCTTGAACTTCTGCCCAAAATTACACTTTTTAAAATTAGCTTACAAACTATAATAAAGATTCATTTCATAAGGATGCGGTCTATTCCGCACAGCAACCACCTCCTTCATTTTTTCAGTTATCCAGCTATCGATAAGTTCCTTATTAAATACATTTCCAGCAAGCAGGTATTCATTATCTTCTTTTAATGCTTGCAAAGCTTCTTCCAAACAGGTTGGAATTGAAAGCAGTTTTGCCTGTCTTTCTTCCGACCATTTGAATACATTATCATCAAATGGTCCATAACCGTTTTCCTTTGTCGGCATTATCTTATTTTTGATACCATCCAATCCAGCCATCAGGAGAGCACTCATTGCCAGGTAGTAATTGCAGGTTCCATCACCTGTACGGAATTCTATGCGTTTCATTTCTTTACTGGTAGCATATTTAGGAATGCGGATAGCTGCACTGCGGTTGGCAAGTCCGAAAAATAATTTCACCGGAGCTTCAAAACCGGGTAGTAATCTTTTAAAAGAATTTGTGCTCGGGTTTGTGAATGCAGTCAAAGAACGTCCGTGTTTCAGGATACCTCCGATAAAGTATAGAGCTTCTTCTGAAAGGTCAGCATAATTGCCTTTTTTATAGAAAATATTTTCACCGTTTTTTCTGAGCTGAATATGAAAGTGCATGCCGTTTCCAGGCTCATCATAAATCGGTTTCGGCATGAATGTAGCAGTCAGTTCATTTTCCAGGGCACAGTTATGGATGATATCTTTGATATACATCATCTTATCTGTAATTTCGTCAAATTCGATCAATTCGGTTTCAATCTCCTGCTGACCTGAAAGTCCAACTTCATGATGGTGATAACGAACCGGACATTCGATTTGTTCGATCATCTGCAGCATTTCTTCGCGAATATCAGCATATTTATCAAACGGAACTTCGATGTGATAGCCTTTTCGGGTAGATACAGCAGTTCCATCGATATCTTC
>JAUWNO010000150.1 GCA_030612605.1 Armatimonadota bacterium | reverse complement strand
AACATATCTATCCCTGATGATAATACCCGAACCATCATTATCACTGATATTTGAATTTTTTACTTCTGATAAACCAACACAAGCGTAGTTCATACTAATTCCTGTTCCATTACCTGTAATAGAAGCATAATCGATATATACCGGTGAATTGTAAGTAACTATTCCAAAGGCGTTATTCTCGATATAACAAGAGTCCTCAAATGCTCCTTCGATAAATAACTCTTGACCGTCACGAATCATAAGTTGCACATTATCATGGAAAACGGATTTATATAGTTTCAAATTTGCAGGAACTCGAGTAACACCTTTCATAACAAGGTCACAAATCGATGAGATGTTGCAATTTACAAACCAGTATGTAGAATCAGCAGGAGGATTCTCGATATAAATGCCGTCCCACAGTTTTTCAGAGCCTATAGGAAAACTTGAGCCAATTGTAATAACTTGTGCTCCAGGATAATACAATTGATGTCTTTTTGTTGTAATCATCCCACCATTTTGCGCGATGATACGGTCGCCTGGGATATATTCTTCTTTTCCTGCCATATGTCCGGGAGGTATTTGTTCATACCAGCCAGAATTTGTACCTGTGATTGTGCTGCCCCAGTTGAGGAAGAGGAGTCCGCCTGTATCAATTAGCACTTGTGAAGAATGATAAAGTTGTAATTTAGTGTTATTTGCGACATTAAGTTGAGCATTTTCAATTGTAAGTTTACAATACCCGATCAATTTTACACAGGCACTATTAGAAAGTGTTATTTCTGCATTGTTTGAAATTGTAATATCTTTACTGATATATTTATTTTCATTCCAAGTTTGATTGCTAGTGATATCTGTACTAATGAAGGCTGAATGCGGAATATTCAGAAAATCAGGTATTTCATAAGGTTCTCCATATCTTGGAATAATAACAAAATCGAATTGATCCACTCTTGTATCAAGTTCATGATAGGTCTTAACAGCAACGAAATCGTCCACTACATTGTAAGAAAGCGTATGCATCGAATCATTAAAAGTTGGAGCAATATCTACTGAAGGAGCATTCCTGAATAAATAAAGATTTTCACCATCCGATAAGACGAAATTAACAACTTTCCGGTAAGTATAACAATTCATTGACCCACTCCAATATTGTTCTGGATTTTAAATATGATATTTAATGTTTGTTCCACTTATACTTGTTTGAGTTAATGCATCATGAACGCCTGCTACTATATTTCCATTGTTATCGATTACAAATTTCATAAGATAATGAAAAAAGATTTCACTATCAATCATATTATTATCATTCCAATTTGAATGATATGTGTTAAACCAACTTAAACCATTTAAGTAGTTATAAATTGGTGTTTCTAATGTAGATGTCAGCCAACCATTATGCATAAAAGTATATGTTGTTAAACTATCTCCATCAATATTAAATCTAAAAGGATGATTGCCTTCTCCACCTGTTCCCTTTCTGGCATGTCCCAATACAATTGATGCTTCAGTATCATTATCCATAATAACTGATTTGGCTTTATCAAGTTCCCATTTCCAGTCAGCAGTTCCATTAGTATAATATGTATTAAAACCTTTCTGATACCATGCCTGATTATTGGGATCACCTGGATTACTTGCATTATGACCTAAACTATCCGGATCTAAATAGAAATATCCTTCATCTTTATAATAAAGAAGTCCGTAACCGTCATAATTTGGTTTTGGGGCTGTATTTCTTGATCTCACTCTGATGAAATCAAAAAAATCATAAGGATCATCCCATTCTGTTAAAGTTGAATCCATCCATGAAATGTAATGTCCTTCTTTTGCACTCATAAGCTACTACTCTTTTTCATATTTGCCCTTATGAGATTTAAAGAATTCTGTCAATTAAAAAAAACAAAATACTTTACAAAAGAGTTACTCTCTAATTTATATACACCTCTAAATTTATGGAGCTAAAATGTTGAAAGATAAGAAAATATTACTTGGAATAACAGGCGGGATAGCTGCTTATAAAGCAGTTGAACTTGCCGGAAAATTCATCAAATGTGGAGCGAGTGTTAAAACCATTATGACAAAAAATGCTTGTGAATTCATCTCGCTGTTAACAATCAAATCCATAACTCACCAGGCGGTTATCACAAAAATGTTTGATGTGGAAGCTGAGATCGAGCACATCTCGCTGGCAGATTGGGCAGATATCATCGTAATAGCTCCAGCTACTGCAAATATAATCGGCAAGGTTGCATCAGGGATTGCTGATGATCTTCTTTCTACCACAATAATGGCAACACAAGCTCCAAAATTGTTTGTTCCTTCAATGAATGTTCATATGTTTGAAAATCCGATTGTACAGGAAAATATTACTAAACTCTCAAAACTTGGATATTTTTTTATGGAACCTGATCAGGGAATGCTGGCTTGCGGATATGAAGGGAAAGGCAGATTTCCTTCTGTAGCTGAAATTGTCTATTTTACTAAATCCTATATTTTTTATAAAAAGGATTTGAATAAGAAGCGGATTTTAATAACTGCTGGAGCAACTCGCGAGAACATTGATCCAATGCGTTTTATTACGAATTTTTCTTCCGGTAAGATGGGACTTGCTTTAGCTCGTGCAGCTCATATCAGGGGAGCGGATGTAACATTGATTTCAGGAAATCTGAACGTTGAAATTCCATACTATCTGAATAATAAGAAAACCTATACAGCAGAAGAAATGTTTAAACTCACTGTTAGTTCTTTTACGGAAAAGGAAGCTACATTTATGGTAGCTGCTGTAAGTGATTTTACTCTATCTGAGATTTCTAAACAGAAAATTAAGAAAGATAAAAAATTGAATCTGGAACTCATTAGAACTAAAGATATTCTTGCTGAACTGGGAAAATTAAAATCAGAAAAACAAATACTTGTAGGTTTTGCTGCAGAATCCGAAAATATTAAAAAAAATGCCAGAAGGAAACTTGAAGCTAAGAATCTTGATTTTATTGTAGCTAACAATCTTGATAAGGCTGGAAAAGATGAAACTGAAGTTATTATTATTGGAAAAGGAAACGAAAATAAAATTGCAGGCGATAAATTTTCTGTTGCTCACAAAATCTTAGATTTGGTTTTCGGGAAAAAAATAGCACACGGATGACGCGGATACTACGGATTTGCACAGATAAAAAATTAATTATTGTAAATATCCGGTATATCCTGTTAATCCTGTCAAAAAAAAGAGGAAAAGTCAGTGATACTCAGTGAAAGTCAGTGGCAAAAAAAAAATAAAGCGATAATCATTACTGGAGCGAACGGGAATGTCGGCTCTTATTTTGCCAGACAATATTTGGAATTGGAAGAAAATCTTATACTTTTCATTCATGAGCAGGAACACCGGATTTTAGAAATTAAGCAGAATTATCCTGAAAAAGTAAAAGTAGTTCGCTCAGATTTGAATAACCTGGAAAAACTTGAGGAAGATTTATCCGCAATTGTAAAAGAGACGAATTGGCAGCCGGACCGTCTTATCCATACAGCCACAATTCACAGCCACGATTTCCAACCTCTAGTAGATACAGACCCTGAACTCTGGAAAGAAATAATAAATGTTAATCTTGTTGGAACATTCAATGTTTTAAAATGTGTTCTTCCTTTTTTTAAGAAAAATCAATATGGAAAAATCGTTTTGTTTGCCTCCAATGTAACCCGCATCGGACTTCCAAATGGTTCTGCATATTCTGCTTCCAAAGCAGGAATTGCCAACATCGGTAGAACTCTGGCAGCAGAAGAAGCAGGAAACAACATAATAATTAATACTGTTTCACCCGGACCGATAAAAATTGATGACAGCCATTTCTCCGAAAGTTACCGCATATTCCGTGAACAATATTACAAAGAAAAAATTCGGGAAATCCCTCTTAAACGTTGCGCATCTTTTAATGATTTATTCGGTCTGTGCAAATTTTTACTTTCGGAGGAAAATTCTTATATAACAGGTGAAGAATTTTTTATTACAGGCGGGAAACTCTGAAACATCAATGAAAAAATATTTGTTAATCATTTTAGTAATAACAAACAGCATTCTTTTTGCAGACAACAAATCCAGAACTGCTCTTGTTTTTTACCCTTATGCAATGTATTCTAACGAAACCAGTTTTGTTCTGGGAACTTATCTAATGTATATTTCCAGACCACAAAACCTGGAAATGCACATCCCTCCAACCTCAATAATTTTTAATGGAACGTACAGTTTAAAAAAACAAACCGTACTTACTGTTCAGCCTGAATTGCAAATGATGAGGGGAAAATACTCCATATCTTTTCCCACAACTTACAAGAATTGGCCCAGTTCCTTTTATGGAATTGGCAATAATACTAAAGAGGATTCCAAAGAAAAATATACGATGCAGGAAATTGAATTTCAATCCTCTTTCAAGATAAGGTTTTCAAAAAAATGGGCGATAGACCTCTTTTATGAAATGGATGATTATAAGATACTAAAAACCGAAAGCACAGGCGAATTAAACAATCATTCGATTGCGGGAAGCGAAAACTGCTTTATATCCGGTTTAGGTCTTTCCATAATACGGGATACCAGAGATAATACTTTTTATTCTACATCCGGTGGTTATTATAAATTCGGAAATATCTTCTTTGAAGATTTTCTGGGAAGTGATTACAGTTTCTCCAAGCATAGCATAGATTTTAGAAGATTTTTTCACATTGCACTTGGACACTCTTTCGCTTTTCAAACTATGTTTTCTTATACAAAATATGAAGCTCCATTTAGAAAATTAGCTGACCTTGGTAGCAAAATGCGCGGCTACGACAGTAATAGATTCATCGATAATCACAGGCTTATTGTTCGTTCTGAATATCGTTTATTTCCTTGGGAAACAAGATTACAAAATAGAGTCGGTCTTGCTTTCTTTATAGAGACCGGACAAGTTTCTCGAAATTTGGATGCATTTCGGTTTACTGAACTAAAATGCAGCGGTGGTGCTGGATTACGCTTCATGCTTCTTCCAAATGAAAAGCTTACTTTACGTATAGATTATGCTATTGGCAATAACTCCTCAGATTTGATTCTAACCTCTAAGGAGGCTTTCTGATAATGAGTAAATCCATTCGATATTGTTTTATTTTGATTATTTTTTTAACTTGTACCAATTTAAAGGGATTCCAAACAGGAGAAAAACTCACATTTGCTATCAAGTATGGAGTTATCACAGCAGGGCAAGCAGTTCTGGAAGTGAGTGAGACTGTTTACCATGATACAATAGACTGCTATTTGATAAAGTCAACTTCAAGGACGAATTCATTCTTTGATACAGTTTTCAGAGTGCGCGATAAAATCGAATCTGTTTTGGACAAGAAAAGATTTGTATCCTACAAATTTACAAAAAAATTGAGAGAAGGATCGTACAGACAGGACAGAATTCATTTTTATTATCCTGACCAGAATTTTAGTCTTTATCTCAAATACAGCAAAAAGAAGAAACGATTTAAAGAAAAGAGAATGGAAATTCCTTCGGACACGCAGGATATTTTGAGTGCTTTTTATTGGACAAGAAAACAGGACTTGGAAGTTGGGGAAAGCGTTTTTATCCATGTTACAGTTGATGGAAGAAATTGTAACACAGAAATAAAAATTCTGCGTAAAGAAGAAATTAAAACCATTTTTGGTTTAAAGGAATGCCTGGTAATCGAGCCTGTATTGCTGGGAGAAGCTATTTTTAAACAAACCGGTAATATTCTGGTATGGATTACAAATGATGAATACAAAATTCCTGTTAAGATGGAAAGCAAAATAATTTTTGGTAGTTTCAAGGCAATATTAAAAGATGCAGAAAACGTTCCTTACACGAACAAGTAGTTATTTCTACAATCTTCCCCAAGAATTAATAGCCCAATATCCCAAAGATAAAAGGTC
>JAUWNO010000296.1 GCA_030612605.1 Armatimonadota bacterium | reverse complement strand
TTTATGACCGTATTGTCTGGGATGTTGGTCATCAATCCTACGCATATAAAATTTTAACCGAGCGAAATGACCGTTTCGACACACTTCGTCAATTGAACGGAATAAGCGGCTTCAATAATATTTTTGAGAGCAAATACGATGCTTTTGGTGTGGGTCACAGCAGCACTTCAATTTCTGCTGCACTTGGCATTACCACAGCTAAAGATTTGAAAAATAAAAAGGGTAGAACTGTTGCAATAATAGGAGATGGAGCTCTTACAGGTGGAATGTCCTTTGAAGCAATGAATCATGCGGGTCATCTTCAAAAAAATATCATTGTTGTCCTTAATGATAATAATATGTCTATTTCAAAAAATGTCGGAGCTCTGCAAGCTTATCTCACCAACATTCTGGTTAGTCGTTCATACAATGCTATCAAGGGAAAGATCTGGGATTTATTCCAGCATTTTCCTCTTAGAATAAGAAGAAGATTGATCTGGAGTGCTCAGAAATTTGAGGAGAATCTGATAAATTCTTTTGTTCCCAATGTTATTTTTGAAGATCTGGGTTTCAAATATGTCGGTCCTGTTGATGGTCATAATATTGGGCGAATGATAAAGATTTTTAATAAAGTAAAGAGAAATATGACAGGTCCGGTTATGGTGCATATAGTCACCCAGAAAGGTAAAGGATATGAATTTGCAGAAAACGATGCTCCAAAATTTCATGGTCTTGGACCGTTTACAATTGAAACCGGCAAAGTTAATCATAAGAAAGGAATTTCTTACTCAAATTTTTTTGGTGATACTTTATGTGAAATAGCCAAAGAAAACGAAGATGTGGTAGCAATCACTGCTGCCATGACTGATGGAACCGGACTGAAAAAATACGCAGAAAAATATCCGGAAAGATTTTTTGATGTAGGAATCGCTGAACAGCATGCTGTGACTTTCGCTGGAGGGCTGGCAACTCAGGGAATCAAACCATTTTTAGCAATTTATTCCACCTTTTTACAAAGAGCATTAGACCAGGTTATCCACGATATTGCTTTGCAGAAACTGCCGGTTGTTTTTTGCATGGATAGAGCCGGTCTGGTTGGTGAGGATGGTGCCACTCATCACGGCGCTTTTGATCTTTCTTATCTTAATTTTGTCCCAAATCTTGTAATCATGGCTCCTGCAAATGCAGAAGAATTTGCTGCTATGCTCAAGTTTGCTGGAAATTATCAGGACGGACCTATTGCAATTCGTTATCCTCGCGGTTATGCTTTTTTCTGTAAAAAGAAAATCGCTCCCATTGAGTTGGGAAAATATGAGATTATTCAAAAAGGAAAAGATATTGCTATTCTGGGAATTGGAAACGCATTTGCTGACGCAGAAAAAATCTGTGAATTAATGAAAAAAGATTTTCCCGAAATAAAACCTTTCCTCATTAATCCACGCTTTATGAAACCTCTTGATACAAAATTTCTTGAAAGTATTAAAAGCAAAGTCAAAACTATCTTCACGCTTGAAGATAACAGTCTTATCGGTGGTTTCGGCAATGCAATCAAAGATTTTTATTCGGATTCTGAGATAAAAATTTACTCATTTGGTATTCCAGACAATTTTGTGACACACGGTAAAATTTCTGAGCTAAGAAAACTGATAGGAACTAATCCTGAACAAATTTACAAAAAAATAAAAACCATCATAAAATAGACCTGACATGGAATATAAAGGCGATACAATTGCCGCAATTTCCACACCAATCGGAATTGGAGGAATCGCTGTTATTCGCATCAGCGGCGAGAATTCGATTGAACTTGTCTCGGATGTTTTCAGAAGCAAGAAACCATTAAATAAAGTTAAAACTCATTCTGCTCATTTCGGTAAAATCGTTGATAACAATAAAATCATCGATGAAGTTTTAGTTACTGTATTCAAGACTCCAAACAGCTACACAGGAGAAGATGTTGTTGAAATTTCCTGTCATGGCAGCACCTTTATAGCCAATCAAATCCTGGAACTTATTTTGCAAAAAGCTCGTCTGGCAGAACCGGGTGAGTTCACTCAACGTGCTTTTTTCAACAACAGGTTGGATTTAACTCAAGCAGAAGCTGTTGGAGACCTCATAAATGCCAAAACAAAAAAATCGCTTAATGCCGCCATCCAACAACTCGAGGGAAGTCTTTATGATCATATTGAAAATCTTCTTAAAAAATTGACTGATTACCGGACGTTACTTGAATTGGAAATTGATTTTTTAGAACAGGATATTCCTGATATCGATGTTTCCAAATTGGAAAATAATCTATTTACTTTGAAACAAGAATTAGAAAAATTAGCTGAAACCGGCAATGAAGGACTTATCTTGAGAGATGGATTGAAGATTAGTCTGGTTGGTGCACCCAATGTTGGCAAATCCAGTATTTTCAATGCTTTTCTGGAAACCGAGCGAGCAATTGTAACTCCAACTCCGGGCACAACTCGCGATTACCTGGAAGAGGCTATTTCTCTCAATGGTTATTTGATAAGAATTTTCGATACTGCCGGAATCCATGATACTTCTGATTCCGTAGAGAAGGTGGGAATAAAACGTTCGTATGAGGTTATCAAAAATTCTAATAAAATTCTTTTCATTATCGATGGTAACGAGAATTTCGAAGAATATGAAATCCTCATAAATATGGTCGGACCAGACAAAATTATAAAAGTTCTGAATAAAGTTGATCTCTTTTCTGACAAAAAGTTGGAAAAATTTAGAGAAAATTATGTTTTCTGTTCTGCAATCCAGGAAAACGGGTTGAAAAAAATCAAAGAATATCTAATTAAAGATATTGAGATTTCAGAAGAAGAATTGCATTCTGGTATTTTG
Source organism: Armatimonadota bacterium (assembly GCA_030612605.1). Classification (GTDB taxonomy): domain Bacteria; phylum Cloacimonadota; class Cloacimonadia; order Cloacimonadales; family TCS61; genus JABMPU01. Next base: position 788 of record JAUWNO010000296.1, on the reverse strand, counting down.
AGTAATACGCGTCAAATTACTGCTGTAAAACGAGCAATAAAATCTATTCAAAGTGCTTTGAACTCAATAGAAAACAAACTTGGTTTTGAATTCACAGCTTTCGATTTAAAAGAAGCAAGTTCTGCTTTGGAAGAAGTAATTGGCAAAATCACAACAGATGATATTTTAAATCAGATTTTTGAAAATTTCTGTATTGGAAAATAACTTAAAATTTCAAGAAATATTATGCAAAAAGCCCGACCATTATTACAGACCTATGTAAAAATAGTTTGACTATTATTACAATATTAACATTTTTGTCCTGAGGGTAAAATGAAATATTATCCAAGAATTTTAGAAAACTCAATCCTGGAATATCTGAATTCACCGGAAGCAATTTTTATTTTGGGTGCACGCCAGGTTGGGAAAACATCTCTTATGAAGCATATCATGAAAAAAATTGCAAATGAGCGTGTTCTTTATCTCGATTTAGAAAATCCATCCAATCTCTCAATTTTCAATAAAGGTGTGGATGAGTTTCTCAATTACTTGAATTTTCAAGAGCTATCAAAAATTGAACTTAACTATATTTTTATAGATGAAATTCAGTACGCACCGGATTTTTCCAGCCTTATAAAATATCTGGTTGATAATTATTCAGATAGATATAAACTCATTCTCAGTGGTTCTTCCTCCCTGCAAATTCGTAAAAAATTCAAAGAATCGTTGGTGGGACGAAAAATCGTTTTTGAGCTGTATCCTCTTACTTTTTCTGAATTCTGCTTATTTCAAAATGAATACAGAATTGC
>JAUWNO010000162.1 GCA_030612605.1 Armatimonadota bacterium | reverse complement strand
TAAAAATCAATTCAGGTGGATTAACTGAAACGATTGTAGATTCCGAACTCTTTGGTCATAATAGAGGTTCATTTACAGGAGCAATATCAGATAGAAGAGGTTTTTTTGAACAGGCAAATGAAGGCATACTTTTCCTGGATGAGATCTCAAACCTAAATTATTCAACTCAGGCAAAAATCCTGCGAGCAATTGAAAATAGAGAAATTCAGGTGGTTGGAGGTCCGAAACGGTTTATTGATGTTTGCTTCATTTTTGCTTCTAATCAGAATTTACTCGAACTGGTAAAGGATAAAATATTCAGAGAAGACCTCTATTATCGTTTGGAAGGAAATATAATTGATATTCCTCCTATTCGAGAAAGAGGAGATGATATTATTCTTTTAATGGAACATTTTTTCAATAAATATTCCCACAAATATCAATGTTATATCAACGTAGAATTAAGGAAATTGAAAAAGGATTTATTATCTTATAATTGGCCTGGCAATGTGAGAGAGTTGGAAAAATTCTGTGAATATTTAATGATAATGCATGATATAATCGATAATGAAACTATTTTAGAAGAATTTAATAAAAAGATTACAGGTAAACTCTTGAAACAAAATGAAACTCTTCTTCACTTTCTGAAAATTGAAAACTATTTAAAAGCTTTTGAGATTTTCGAAATGAAATATCTTCAATTCCAACTTCTTAAAAATAATTGGCAGGTCAGTGAAACTGCTGAAAAAATCGGATTAGACAGATCCACTCTTTATAAGAAAATTAAGAAATATAGAATTGTATAAGGAAAATTACAAAATACAAATAATAAAATATTCACCCTGTTAAATAATGCTTCGCATTAAATCTACGATTTATTTAACAGGGCAGGTAAATAACAATAACTCAAATACAAAATCCCAAACAAGTTTTGACCATTTGATTTTGAGATTTGTAGATTTAAGACCTTGCGAATGGTTTCCCGCAGAGATTTTCTTTCTTGTAAACCTTCGCAATGGTTGAAAGTTGGGAGATTTGAAGATTGAGATTTGTGATTTATTTGTTATTTGAGTATTGATATTTGGAATTTACCCTAATGGTTTTCCTCCAACTCCGAAGTTTTCTCGTGGAACTTCATCAATTCTCACGTAAACAGCTTGTTTTGGTTTTTTGGTTACTTCCACAATTACATCGGTCATTTTTCGGATTAATTGCTTTTTTTGTTCAGATGATAAATTACCGGCATTTTCCACTGTGACAATCGGCATAATTCCTCCAATTTTAAAAATAAAAAAGGGCAGGAATTTCCTGCCCACATTTTGATTTACATACTAAAATTTCAGGATTGCTCCTGCGGAATATACAAGTCCTTTTGAATACGAAGGAAACGGTGAATAGTAGCTTCGCAATGCCCAACTGAATTCGAAAGTTTTAAATTCCAAACCTGAACCTAATGAATAGTGAGATGATCTCTCGTCTCCAAAACCAAAACCTAATCTGATTGGTAACCATTTCAGGATATCATATTCTGCACCCAGAGAAATTTTAGGATTAGATGATGTGAAAGCACTCGATTCAAATCCCTGAACATAATCTAAATAGAAATTAAAGACTTTCAATGCATACTTTCCACCCATAAGAATCTCAAACGGAATAGTTTGCTTTATTTCTTTTATCGAGTAAGTTGTATCAACATCATCGAACTGGTCGCCAAAATCATAATTTCCTGAATAAGCAAATATGGAATCACCATAAGCACTGAAAATATGCTGTTGACAATCACTCGACCAGGTGATGTTTCCAAAAAGATTTTTAAAAGCTAAACCAACTGTAATGTTCTCATTAAGTTTAGATAAAAAGCCGATATCCATTCTGAAGCCGGAACCTGGAAAAGTTTTTTCTGTTTCACTAACAAATTCACCATCTTCTCTTTTTATACCACAGGTTTCAATCCTCACTTCAGTATCAATAATAGCTCCATCAGGTGAGTTGATTAAAGAGGCTTCTAGTTTGGAAATTTTTGCATATCCTGCTCCCATAATGTAACTGATGCTGATACCGCCATAAATGGGTGGGAGTCCATAGGGCAAAAGATCTTTCAAAGGTAATTTCTGAGCATAGCCAAGCCTGTTTTCGTAAAATCCAACAACTTCTCCCGTGCAATCTGAAAAATCATATTCCTGGAATTCGATATCTTCAATAAGAAATTCGAAAAGACCCTTTGAAAAACGAATAGTAGATAGAACGTTCGCAGCTGAAGAAAAAGCGTAGTTCTTGTATGAAAATGATGCTATTATAGGTGTAAAACCCAAATCAACATCGAGACCAAATCCGGAATCAGGAATTCTATCAAGAATATCTTGTTTATCTCCCTCATCTAAATATTGTCCCATTAAATCATTATAAAACGCCAAAGAAAAAGCATTGTTAGTGATATTGAGATTTAAATTGGAAAGACTCATTGTGAATTTATTTTCATACAAAGCTAAATTTGCAGGATTCCAACCGAGAGCACGATATCCGGAAGCTTTGATCAAGTAAGCATCTCCAAGCGAGATACTTACAGGATTATCAAAAGTATCTGCAATTAAATTCAAAGAGATAATCGAAAAAATTATAGATATAAATATTATCTTTTTCATCTTATTCCTCCGGTTCCGTAATATGAACATCTGCTTCGAGATAGCCAACGATTTTGATATTATCTGAACCTCTGATAGTTACTATTACACCATCAGTGCCTATGATAGAAAGCTCTGCACCAATATGAACAAGCTGATGTTCACGATCCAAAAATACATTAAAATCATCTCCGGATAAATCTATTACCACTTCGGTAAATGACGGTTCCCCGGAAACACCATATACAATTTCAGCAGGATCGATAAATAATGAATCGATTAGAAGTCCCGGATCTTCGAAAACCAGTGTTGAATCTGTGGAAAAGAAGATCTTCACATCAGCACCAAATGGAAATTTATTTTCGACATTCATAACCAACCTGATTCCATTGATATTCTCCTCAAATGCATCTTGACTGCTTTCATCCATCTCGATCGGATCCGGCCTATCTGTGATAGTATGGTCTGCAATAATGAACTTCATAGGAGTGGTTACAGCATAAGAACCAGCAATTGAATCGTTCAAGGCAATTGAGCCGGCAGTAATGCCATCACCGATAGTTGCATTAATATCTGTAACTGTAATAAGTGAAGGTATCAAATTAAGCAGTTCTGCTACACCTTCTTCAATGATAATTTCAGTTGTTGTTTCTTTATAGATGGTCTCATTAACATCGATTGCTACAGATTCCCCTTCATCATTACTGCCCACGAGATGCATATTTAAGTCACAATCAAAACCAATCTGGTTAAGAATCTCAATATGAAGTTCTACAATCTGAAATTCCAGAAGTCCCTGAAGACTATCAGGCAAATCTTCCATATCAATCTCTTCGTAAATATCTTCCATTTCAACTTCTTTATTATCGATGACTCCGATAACTTCCTGGAAGACCATATTTCCAATCGAAATAGTAGCAGCAACTTCGTCATCATAACTTATTGGTACATACTCATCCCCCGTACTTTCAGTTACTACCGAATATGAATAATGTAAAGTATCGATAGGTACTGTCGAATTAGGATCTTGGCCAACTGAATAACCGGCAAAATTAAAGGTTGTGTCTCCCGGACAATGGAAGCTGATTTCCAAAAGGGAATCGGCTTGAGTATAGATTTCATTGAAGATAAGATTGATCTCCGCTTCCAAAGGAAGAGTGTAATTCTGGCTGATATCGATAATAACTTCACAATTATTGATCTCAGCATAGTAAAGACTGAATTCACCTGTACTGTCAATCACTGTAGAACTTTCATCTTCGATTGTAAAGCTGCCGAATTTTCCTGTGATCTGCTCAAAAATCATATCACTCAATATAATATCTGCAACAACAATATCTGTATTTGAAATCGTGATCAATTGATCCAGGATAACGGTTGTATGATAATGTAGTGTTTGATTGGGAGGAATAAATTCTATCAGGTGCTCAGCGAAATCATACACATAATTATTAAAATTATCATCGATTACAAGAAGAAGCGGTTCAAAATTATTATTTGGGTCTTTGATTTCATCAAATAAGATTTCAACCCGGGTATCCGGAATTAAATCAAGATCGGGTAAGCTGATATTTATGGTTCCTTCCCTGATAATAGCAGATTGCAATTCAATCGTGTCGTCTTCCAATCCAATTTCACCATCTTCATTAGATTCCTGGTTAATAATTCCTGTTACTGATGTAAAGCTCATCTCTCCAAACACAATCTGCGTCAGAATTTTATCTTCTGGAGTGATCAAAACACAATCCGGATGCGTGCTTCCGCTGGAAGAATAAAGTGTAAAATGCAAAGAATCGAGAGGATTATCTCTGGCTGAATGAATCAAACAATCATCAAGAAAAATCGGAATATCATACGTCTGTCCACTAATAAGATCAAATTCTTCAATCTTAAAGGGTGTGTCAGATGGATCGAACAGTTCGATAAATTCTATGATTAAGGTATCCACATCGATTGGTAAGTTGTTCTCAATATGAATATTTCCCAAACAACTATCAATTACTGCTGAAATAACTTGAATCTCTTCATCAGAAATGGAAATTGCATCTTCGTGATTTACGGAAGCAGCTTCCAGGATAGCATACGCTTCTGAAACTGACATATTGCCAATCATGAATTTACAAATAAATTCATGTTCATTTAAAACATCTACCGAATCTGGTGCTGTGCCATCCGAAGTAAGTGTAACAGAAAAATAATTGAATTTACGCATCGTTTTACCTGCCAGATTAATAGCAACGGAAGTTGAATCTCCCGGTTCAATAATTTCATTGATATAATGCTCTACTACTAAAGAATCATCAGGCGAGGCAGGGTCCGTATCGCTCGTGAAAATCTCCACTACCATCGGGTCAGAAAGAGAACTAAGTGGCACTTCTGTTTCGTTAATAAACTTGAGATATGCATGACCGGTATCGACAATTACATATTCAATATTCTCATTAGGGAAACTGGTAAATTCTGTACCTACAGGATCAAGATGAAAAGGTGGAATAATCTGATTAATTATCTCTCCACCCATAGCTTCCGCAAGAGATACTCCAGCTACAGCATCGCCTGTTCCTCCAATTTCGATTCTGTCCACATGCCTTTCAAATTCACGTTCCTGACCGTCAATTACCAGTTCATCACCGACATCCACAAAAGTCTGTTCACTTCTACCATCGATCGTAAGCTCATCTCCAATCTCACTCTCAAAAGTTACTTCCTGGCTATCAATTTTCAGATCTTCTTCTGTAACATGTTTAGTTTCAAATTCATTGGAAATTGAAAACATCATTGTATCATTTTCAACTACAATAATGAAATCATCGGTTGAATCTGCCAGGTCCGACATGTAATACGATTCACTGATTAATGGAAACTCGATCTTTTTATCAAATTCCGGTGCTTCAAATTTTTTGATTGTGCACGAAAAAACTATGATAATCAAAATCAAGAATCCAGTTAACTTAAGATACTTCTTCATATTCTCTCCTTTT
>JAUWNO010000210.1 GCA_030612605.1 Armatimonadota bacterium | reverse complement strand
CCGGACAGAGGTAGAAATTTTTAATGTGCGAGGTCAGAATGTATTCTCCAAAACGCTTTCAAATCTAACTGCCGGCTCCTATTCAATATCCTGGAAGGCACAAGATAAGCAGAAAAAATCTTTGGGAAGCGGTGTTTATTTACTCAAAATTATAGCTGACTCCCATATTGGAACCGGCAAGTTGCTCTTGATAAAATAAACGCTTTATATAACAAAAAACCTTCGGCAGTATTTCTACGAAGGTTTTTTTCTTTGGGATAAGCTCCAGAAACCATGATTGACTGGTCTTTCAGGGGAATGAAGTTCTAAAAGTAGTAAACAAACTCTTGAACATCAAAACAACAGAATATAATTTTTTATTACTTTTTCTTCATCTGAATTAAGCAAAAATATTTATCTTTTTCCATTTGATTTAATGCTATTTTCCGCATAAGAAATCAATTTATGTTATTTGCTTGACATTAGATTGGTACAGCAAATTTTTGATTAAAATAATAATCATTTTGGGAGGATAAATGGCTATAAAAAAACTTGATGATTTAATCGAACTTGCCAAAAAAAGAGCCAAAAAAAGAGTAGTCGTAGCTTATGCACACGATGATAATTCTATATTTTCAGTTCAAGAAGCTTATAAATTGGGTTTGACAGATGCAACTCTTATTGGAGATGAGAAGATTATCAAACAAGTATGCAAAAAGAATAAAATTGATTGTAAGAAATTCAAGATCATCCACGAACCTGACGAATTGAAATCCGGTATGAAAGCAGTGGAATTGATCAGGAAGAAGAAAGCAGATATTTTGATGAAAGGTCTGATATCTTCCGATAATTACATAAAATGCATTATCGATAAGAAAAAAGGATTGATGAAACCAAATGCTGTGCTTGCTCATGTAGCGATATTTGAAATTCCAACTTATCATAAGCTCCTTATAATCAGTGATGCGGCATTTATTCCTCTACCAACAATTCAACAAAAAATAGCCATAACCAATTATCTTGTTTATACTGCTCATAATTTGGGAATAAAGAGACCTAAAGTTGCTATTTTATCCTTCACGGAGAAATCAAATCCATTATTCGATTCAAGTGCGGATGCTGCAATAATTGCCAAAATGGGAGATAGAGGACAAATAAAAGATGCTGATATTGATGGACCACTTGCTATTGATGTTGCCATCGACCCTGACAGCGTAATGGTTAAAGGAATAAAAAGTAATGTTGCCGGTGATGCCGACTGCCTTGTCTTTCCTCAATTGGAAGCATCAAATATTTTCTATAAAACACTTACGAAACTAGTGCATGCTGAAGCTGCCAGTTATATTGCCGGAACTATAGCTCCAGCTATGCTTTCTTCTCGCGGAGATAGTGAAAAGTCCAAGCTCTATTCCATTGCTGTTGGATGTCTTATTGCAACTGGTCCAAAAAAATAATGTTGTGTTTATAAACAATTTTAAAAATAAATTCTGATGAAGGAGTAGTTTATTGTGAATGATAAAAAAACTGAATTTGCAGCTCTTCCCTATCCTGAAATGATCAAAAATCTTCCTGATATCGAAATTCCAATCGAGGGCATTCAAGGCTGGCTTTTGCAAAGCAAAACCAAACAGGTCGTATTCTTTGATATCGAACCTGTGGGGAAAATGCCAGACCATTCTCATTGTGCTCAATGGGGAATAATGCTTGCTGGTGAGATGGAACTGACGATTGCCGGACAAACAAAAATTTATCGCAAAGGTGATAGTTACTTTATTCCTGAGGGAGTAATTCATTCAGCAAATTTCCTGTCTCATGTAAATGTCATCGATGTTTTTGACGATCCCAACAGGTATTCTATCAAAGGAGAAAGTTAATGGAAATTCGGAAACTCGAACAGGTTTTTGAGCATCTTAAAACAATTGAAAAGAAGACTATTGCTGTGGTTGCTGCAGAAGAACAGAATATTTTGAATGCAGTTAAAATAGCTGTAACTAATGGTTATGTGAATGCAATTCTGGTGGGAGATAAAATCAAGATTTCAAAAATTGCTTCAGACATTGATTTCAATATTTCCGGTTTGGAAATAATCGATGAGAAAGATTCAAAAATCTCTGCTAAAATTGCGGTTAAGCTTATTCGTGAAGAAAAAGCGAATGTTTTGGTAAAAGGTCTGGTAGGATCAGCAGATTATTTAAAAGCAATTCTGAATAAAGAAACCGGTATTCTTCCTCCCAAAGCTATTTTATCTCATGTTACAATTCTGGAATATCCAACCTATCATAAGCTGCTTTTTGTAAGTGATATTGCTGTGATTTTCCAACCCAACCTGGAACAGAAAATTGCCATGACCAATTATTGCATTGAAGTAGCTCATGCTTTCAATATTGAAAAACCAAAAGTTGCAATGCTGAATTGTTCGGAAAAAGTCGCACTCAATTACCAGAATTCTTACGATGCTGCCATCATTACACAAATGGGCAGAAGAGGACAGATCAAAAACGCCATCATCGATGGACCAATGGCTATTGATTTAGCTGTTTCCAAGAAATCCTGTTTAACCAAAAAATTTGATAGCCCGGTTGGTGGTGATGCAGATGCAATTGTATTTGGAAATATTGAAGCCTGCAATTCTTTCTACAAAACTGGAGTTTATTTGGCAAATGCTAAAATGGCTGGCATAATCATGGGTGCAAAAGCTCCTGTTGTTCTTACTTCACGTAGTGATAGCGATGAATCTAAATTATTTTCAATTGGTGTGGCGGCATTAGTAGAAAGTAAGAAAAATTGTTAAATATTCTCAAATATACAAAATTCTTGACAGTATGATTTCAATTTTTATCTAAGATAATAGTAATCTAAGTAAAATATTTACTTCTCTTTAAAGAAAGGAGATAGAGATGAAAAGACGTAACCAAGAAGAACCACCTAAAAAAGCAAATATCACTCTTGAACTAGATGAAGAAATGATTAAAAATATTGAAAAAATTGCTGCTGTAAAAAAAATATCTGTATCAGAATTGATTAATAAAGTTTTACATAATTTTGAATTCAACTTCAAAAGGCTGATTAAAGAAGAAAAAAGCGATATTTCAGATGAAGAAAAATACCTTGAATATATGGATTTTCTAAGAAAACTTCTGTCAGATTCCAGTTTATCAATAAAATCAAAAAAATATTTAATTGGATAGTTCCATTTTCTATTTCCGGAGGTTGAATGAGTTTAATAAATTTGAATAATGAACAAAAAATGATTCGGGATGAATTTAGAAAATTTGCCACTTCTGAACTCGAACCTATTGCTGAAGATATCGAAAAAAACGGTGTATTCCCAAAAGAAATCGTCAATAAATTATCTGAATTAGGTTTATTAGGTCTGATAATTCCGGAAAAATACGGCGGAGTGGAATTGGATGTAACCAGCCTTTGTATCGCTGTTGAGGAAATATCCAAGGTTTGTGCATCAATCGCTACTATTCTTGTGGTAAATAATTGTATGGTCGCCTATCCTCTCATGAAATATGGTGAAGAAACTCTGAAAGAAAAATATTTGAACAAACTTTCAAATGGTGAAATCGGAGGATTTATTTGCGAACCGGAATTTGATTTACCAGAAGAGAAAAACGATCTAAAAGCAGACGAAAATAATTTTATTTTTTCCGGTCATCGTGAATTCGTTTTAAATGGAGAAGCAGCAAACTTCTATATTATCCCTGTTTCAACTCCTGAAAAAACGAAATATTACTTATTGGATAATGATACAAAAGGAATTGTATTGAGTCAAAAAAATCTGCTTGGTATGCGAGCAGCCGGTATTATGAATGCTGAATTTCAGGATTTGAAATTGAAGAAAGAAACTTGTTTTATTTCTGAGGATAAAAACAATAAAATCCAATCTGAAATAAAAGATTATGCAAATATTGGATTTTGTGCGATTTCTTTGGGAATTGCTCAAGCTGCATTGGAAACCTCAATCAAATATTCTAAAGAACGAGTCCAATTCGGCAGACCGATCTCAAAATTCCCCATGATTCAGGAAATGCTTGCAGAAATGAAAATGAAAATAGAAACAGCGAGATTACTAGTGTATGATGCAGCTTCCAAGATTGATAATGGAGAGGATTTTTCGGTTCAATCTAAAATTGCCCGTTTATATTGCAGAGAGATTGGGGTTTTCGTGGGACTTAATGCTATCCAGGTTCACGGCGGATATGGTTATATAAAGGATTATCCTTTAGAAAGATATTTCAGGGATGCCAAAGTTCTCCAACTTTTGGAAGCATCTCCCAGAATTTTTAAATCTAAAATTGCTAGCGAGTTATTAAAATGATATTAAGCGATAAACATCTTAAATTCAGAGAAGAAGTCAGGCAATTCGCTGATGAAGTAGTTGCTCCAAGAGCAATTGAACTCGATCTAAATAGCGAGTTTCCTCATGATTTAGTGAAAAAAATGGGAGAGATGGGTCTCTATGGATTATATGTTCCAGAAAAATTTGGAGGTTCCGGTAAAGACACTCTTTCTTATGCAATCGCAGTAGAAGAAGTAAGCCGTGCTTGCGGTTCAACCGGAATTTTTCTTGCAGCTCATACTTCTCTTGCTGTGTCTCCAATATATCTTGCAGGTAATGAATTCCAAAAACAGAAATGGCTTATTCCTCTCGCAAAAGGTGAAAAGATCGGTTCTTTCGGTTTGACCGAACCAAATGCTGGAAGTGATGCATCCGGAACACGAACTATAGCAAAACTTGTTAATGATGAATATATCATAAATGGTGATAAATGTTTTATAACTTCCGGTCATGTTTCTGATATTATCGTAATTACCGCAACCAAAGACCCT
>JAUWNO010000326.1 GCA_030612605.1 Armatimonadota bacterium | reverse complement strand
TTTTCACCCAGATGCATCTGAACCTCCAGTACCAAATCCGGATATCCTTCTCGCTTGATCTTTAAAGCATTATGAATCGCTGGTAACTGCCCTTCAGAAAATTCCACGTCAACAGTTGGGCCAATAACCTGAATTATTTTTCCTTCACTCATTTTAACCTCTTATTTTATTAAATTTTTCTCATTAATTTTTTCCAAGCTTTTTTTATCCACGAATTACACTAATTCCACGAATTGGTTTTTCCCCAAACATCATTCAGCATCAATCTTTTTCTTTTAATATATTCAGTTTCTTTAATTCCTGAATTTATTGCATTCAAATTACTAAGCCATCTGAGAAAACAGCGTATATTTTTGTTCCATTTTGATTTCAGACAAACGTGTTTTACAAATCGAAACTAATTCTGGGTTGATTTCGAATCCGATATAATTTCTGTTTAATTTTTGGCAAACAGCAAGAGTTGTACCAGTTCCGGCAAATGGGTCTAAAACAATATTTCCAATATTTGAACTTGCTTTAACCATTCGCTCGATAAGTTTTTCTGGTTTTTGTATTGTATGAAGGAATTTTCTACTTAAAAGTTCTTTTGATTTATATGTGAGTTGTTTTATGTCACCCCAAACATCTCCGGGATTTTTTCCATTCTCGTTAAATTTTGTTTTTCCAAATTTACCATTTGTTACTGAAGGTACATTTTCGCACCTTTTTCTATGATTTAATTCTACTAATTGAGGAATTCTTATATCATCTAAATTAAAATTCGCAACCTTTCCTTTCGTGAAATAAGCAATAATATCATAATTATTTGTATAGTTTCTTCTTCCTTGAGCTAATCTGCTTGGCTGGTACCAGACAATTTTTGTAGCTAATGTTAAATATGGTCTATAATCAATAAAATCTATACAATTAGGTTTGCCAAAAAGATAAAGAGCTCCTCCTTCAATTATTTTTTTTGATAATATTTTTATTAAATTCAAATTAAACTCTTGAATGGTGTTATCTATTTTGTCCCAGTTTTTTTCAGTAACACCATAAGGACCATCGCAAATAACAAGGTTTATTGAATTATCATTAATTTCATTGATTAAATCAAAAAAATTCCCAAGGTAGATATTATTATATTCCATCATTTTTTTATCCACGAATTACACTAATTTCTCGAATTTATTTTTTCCAAACATAATATAATTTTCCTCTTTATACAAAATTAAGAAAATTCGTGCCCTTTCGTGAAATTCGTGGACACTCATTATTTTATAGCCTCCGCTCCAGATGCGATTTCGATTATCTCTTTGGTGATTCTTGCTTGTCTTGCGCGATTATAAAACAGAGTTAATTTATCGATTAATTCAGCAGCGTTTTCTGTGGCAGAATCCATAGCTGTCATTCTGGCACCTTGTTCTGCAGCAGAAGATTCCAGCATAATTCTCCAGATTTCCACATCGATATATTTTCTGCCCAGTTCTTCGATTACTGTATCTTCGTCCGGCTCATAAAGGAAATCCAGAGTTGAAATCGTTTCGGATTCAAGCGGAATAATTGGAAGAAGCTGTTTAACCGTGATATTTTGCTGAATAGCAGATTTGAATTCATTATAAAGAATTTCTATCTTACAGTAATTTTCGTCTAAATATAAATTTATTATTTGTTCAGCAATATCCTTGGAAATGCTGAAATCCATTTCATTAAAAAGAGTTACATAAGAAGCAATGATCTTATTTGAGGAATGTTTCCTGATGTAATCATAACCCTTCTTACCAATGCAGATAACATCGATATCAGCCTTTTTTTCGAGATAGTGCATTGCCTTCCGAATTAAAGCAGAATTGAAAGAACCGCAAAGCCCTCTATCTGAAGTTACAACGATAAATGCTTTTTTACCCTCATCAGGTGTTTCTGAAAGCAGCGGATGCAAAGAAGTTTTGTTTTTGAGTTTCAAGGTTTGCAGCATCATATTTATATGATTTGCAAAAGGACGCGCATTAATGATGTTTTCCTGGGCTTTTCGTAATTTGGATGCAGCCACCATTTTCATGGCATTTGTTATCTGCTTTGTGCTTTTAACACTTTCAATTCTTGTCTTTATATCTCTTATATGTGCCATATTTTTTATCCACGAATTACACTGATTTACACAAATTACTATTTAGTTTTTATTTTTTTGACGCTGATTTACACTGATTTTTTATGATTCAATATGATTTTGATTTAACTCTCCACAAAGATACAAAATTTATTTCTTACCTGTGACTATCCGTAATATACGCGTCATCCGTGTTCCTTTTTTTATCCACCCCAGTTAGTCAACGGGGTAGGCGAATTACACTAATTATTCGAATTGATTTTTTCCCCAATCATAACATTATTTTTCTCTTCATACATAATTAAAAAAATCGTGCACATTCGTGAAATTCGTGGACAGATGATTTAAGAAAATTCATGCTCATTCGTGAAATTCGTGGACACTCCTAAAACTTTGCGAGCACCTTCTCACAGATTTCATGCATTTTTGTTTTTATCTCATCTGTAATTTTACCCTTTACAAGCGTTTGCATAAATTCTTTATATTCGCTATCAAGAAAGGAATACAGTTCTTCTTCCACTTTCTTAACATCAATGAGTTCAATCTTATCCAACAAACCTTCGTTTGCCATAAAAATGATAAATATCTGTTTTGCCACCGGAAGAGGAGAATATTGTCCTTGTTTAAGAATCTCGATCAATCTTTCACCGCGTCGAAGTTGAGCTTGAGTTGCTTTATCAAGGTCGGAACCGAATTTTGCAAAAGCTTCCAATTCAGTATATTGAGCCAAATCGATTCTCAATTGCCCGACAACACCCTTCATAGCTTTGATCTGAGCATTTCCTCCCACACGAGAAACAGAAAGTCCGGCATTGATGGCAGGTCTGATTCCAGAATAGAAAAGACGGCTTCCCAGATAGATCTGTCCGTCAGTAATGGAGATAACATTTGTGGGGATATAAGCCGTGATGTCATCTGCCTGAGTTTCGATGATAGGAAGTGCTGTAAGTGAACCACCACCGAGTTCGTCGCTTAGTTTGGATGCTCTTTCCAAAAGTCGTGAATGAAGATAGAAAACATCTCCAGGATAAGCTTCACGTCCCGGAGGTCTGCGAAGGAGAAGCGAAAGTTCACGGTAGGAAACCGCATGTTTGGAAAGGTCGTCATAAATGATGAGAGCGTGTTTTCCTTTATCGCGGAAATACTCACCCATTGTGCAACCTGAATATGGTGACAGGTATT
>JAUWNO010000510.1 GCA_030612605.1 Armatimonadota bacterium | reverse complement strand
TTCGGGTTATGAATTTGTTCCCAAATTCCGATAAATTCAATTGTACTTCGAGTTCTGATCCAATTCTTTATTATATCTCTGGGAGCTTCTGGATTTTTATGTTTTGCGATATCAGTAAGAGAAATATAATCTTTCTTTTTTGTGAAAAAATAACAATTTCCGTTCCTTTAACATTGATTTTTTGTTTAGCCATGAGTTTACCTTCCACCTATACTATAAAAACTTTGCTCTCATTTCCATGTTTGGGAATCTCAGGAAGTTAACTATTGATTTTCTTTTGCGATTTTTTTACCGCTAATAGCTGTAGAGTTTAGTATTTGTCTGATTTGTCGAGGATTTATTTTGTTTTGCCTCCAGACGTTTCCGTGCCAATTCAACTGCTTTGTGAAGTTTCTGCTCCAGCAGTTCACGTTTTGGCAGTTCGGTCATGTATTCGGCCAGGTAAATCCCAAAAGTTAAATATTTCTTTTAGAAATCTCGTCTTCAATAAATTTTTGAAGCTCTTCTTTAGCCGGTAGAGCAACCTGATATTTTGAGATAAAAAGATTGTTATCAATTCCGACGGGGAAACTCCAATTATTTCCTGATGTTCAGTCCGTTGGAATTGGGCAGACAGTGTCTGCCCAATTTGCGGGTATGTAGAATAAAACTGCCGAAAGAGTTTCAGGTTCCTATGTGAAAAGCCTTTAATATTTTTGGTTTCTTTAGCTATTTTTTCAAGGAGTTTTTCTCCATATTTTGCACGGTCTTCCCCCTTCTGTTCAAACTCCGCAATGTAAAATCCGATAAGCCAGTTCCTAACGGTCAAATTCCTGTCAACGGCGGAAACAGCTTTTTGCTGTAATGAAAAATGCGTTTTACGTATGATATCAATTAATTGTTTAAATTTCATATGGATTCCATCTACTTCATCAAAGCAAAATCCCCTTTTACTTCTTCTTAATTCCTTTTAGCTTTTTTAAGCGCTGGGAATTTTCCAACAAGTTGTGGAGAAATGGTCTCAATCCGTATCATTCAACTGTAAAGGCATTGCTTAAAAATCTATCCAAAACATCCGTCTTTGTTTCGCTATCCTGCTCAGGACGAAGATTGAACTTGTTCAGCCTCAAAAAATGGTAGCCGTAGATTTCAAGCTCTATCTGACGGCTGATGCCATAATCAAGATACTCCCGGGAAAAATTATGTTTGACAATAAATAGCTGTTTGATTATATTTCGAAGGTTTTATTTTGAGACCTTTGCAAGATGCTTGGGTATTTTGCAAAGGTTTTATTTTATAATAACTCATAAAGGAGGTGATTCCAATGGTTTGTACAACGATCAAGGAAGGTGTAGAGTGTCCTTTTATGACAAAAAAAGGGTGCTCTTACAACGGCGGGATTTGCCATAAGATCGTGGACCAGTGCAATGGCTGCAATCGCAGCGCTGAGTTTTCATCCGGCTGGTACTGCACTGCATGTCCTGATCCTTCATTAAAATGGGAAAATGGGTCTTGTAACTTTGCCTCTCATGTTTCCACAGCTTCTGCTGCCACAAAAACAAAGATCAATCCACTCAAGGCATCCAAAAGAGGGAACAGGTAGTGCGGTTTTCGATCTACAGGTAAACCCCGCCCAATTACGTGGCAAGACCTTTGCAAAACGCCCCCTTTTGCCCGATTACTGCGTCAGGCTCAAATTTCGGCACGGAGTGAAGCTTTAGCGCTATTCTCGAAATATTCAATATATTCCTCCGGTTGAAATTTTCGCCTTCCTTGTACTCGAACAAAATTGAACATTTTTCAAAGGTCTCGTGGCGGGGTTTTTTTATTGTAAAACATAATGTTTTTGGGTAAAGTATTCAGACTTTTTGTTTTATTATCTTAAAGCCTGTAGTATCGGCTTCCAAA
>JAUWNO010000123.1 GCA_030612605.1 Armatimonadota bacterium | reverse complement strand
TATTGCGATTGCAATTTTAAACAATATCCAGAATCCAGCAGCTGTTGACCACTGGTTTTTCATTCCTCATATTATCTTTATGTTCATAATCGTACAACAAATTGATAATAACCTGGTTTCACCAGTGGTTGTGGGAAAAAGTGTGGGCATACATCCCATCGTAGTTCTCATTGCTCTTATCATTGGTGGAAATTTGATGGGACCGATCGGTATGCTTTTCGCAGTCCCTGCAGTGGGAGTGATGAAAGTTGTTTTCACTGAAATCCGCTGGGTCATGAAAAATGCACAGTACTTGTAAATTGAATATTGAAAATTGAATATTGAAAATTAGAAGACCTTGCGAATGGTTTCCTACAGAGTGTTTCTTACATATAAACCTTCGCAATGGTTGATACGAAAATATAAATAATAATGAACCCCAGTTGAAATAAGAGAAAAAAAGATTTCACGGGGCAGGCAAGGAATGATGATTTTAGAATGATGAAGGAAATAAATAATTGAATATTGAAGAATGTAACTTAAAGCTCTGCTTTGAGCCACGAATGGACTCGACTCGTGACGACTTGTCCGGGCGTAATAAAATGAAGACTGAAGTGCGAGTTGAGAACATTCAGCAATCATCATTCCCGACTCGCCGCAAGCTTACGAGTCAGGTCTGATGGATGCGAAAATATTCAATATTCAATAGAAAATATTCAATAAAAAATTCAATCCATCCAATATTTTCTTGGCAGTTTTTTTTCCGATTCCTTTTATTTCTGTCAGCTTTTCGATTGTAGCTTTTTTAATATTCTTTATCGACCCAAGTTCCTTTAAAAGCAAAAATTTTGTTTCAATTCCGATTCCGTGAATCTTATCCAGTTCACTTGTCAGGGTTCGACTTGTCCGTCTTTTCCTATGAAAAGTAATGGCAAACCTGTGAGCTTCATCTCTGATGTTTATCAATAATCGCAGAGCAGATGATGATCGCGGTAAAATAATCGATTCCGAATTACCCGGCAGGAAAACTTCTTCCATTCTTTTAGCCAAAGATATCATTTCTATTTTTTCCAATTCCATTTGCTTTAAAACTCCAAAAGCTGAACTCAACTGTCCTTTTCCACCATCGATAATTATCAAATCCGGTTTTTCCTGCTCATCAATTTTTATCAAATACCTGTGAAGAGTTTCAGATAATGATGCAAAATCATCCTGACCTTGCACGGTTTTGATGATATAATGACGATAATTTTTCTTTTTGGGTTTACCATTTTCATAGAACACGAGAGAAGCAACAGTATCTGTTCCCTGGATTGTGGAAATATCAAAGCACGCCATTTTTCGAGGTAATTTCTTCAAATCCAATTTATCTTTCAATTCTGTAATTGGATAGATTGTTCTGCTGCTTTTTCTCAGATACTTTAGCTTCTGCTCTTCCACATAATTGAAAGCATTTTCTTTTGAGATTGAAATTAATGCTTTCATTTCTCCACGTTGAGGAATTAATAATTTGTTTTTTAACCAGAAATTTAATGTCTCATGATCGTCCGGTTTTATTTGCAGAATGATTTTATGAGGTAATTTCTCAATTTTATCTGCATAATATTGCTTTAAAAAAGCTTCTAAGATTTCAGATATTTTCCTGCCTTCTGCATTCTCGATCGAATATATTTCTTTGTTTAAAAGTTTTCCTGAAAGAATTTTTAGAACTGCAACAGCAGCTTTATTTTCTTCTTTATAAATCCCCACCACATCACGATTTTTATCGTCAGTAAAAAACATACTGTGAGATCTATTCAACCTGTAAATATTATTGATTTTATCACGGATTTGAGCAGCTTTTTCAAAATTCATTTTTTCCGATTCCTGCTGCATTTCCTGCTTTAAATTTGAGATAACTTCCGTATTTCTTCCATTCAAAAAATGAAAGATATTGGAGATTATTTTTTTATATTCTTCTCTTGAAATTTTACCAACGCAAGCACCGGAGCACTTCCCAAGCTGAAAATTTATACAAGGTCTCTCAAATACTACTTTTTCCGCTGGAATTTTTCGTGTGCAGGTTCGAAAAGGAAAAATCCATTCCAGCAGCCTTAAAGTTTTTTTTATTGCTTTTATATCTGTGTATGGACCAAAATATTTTGAGCCGTCTTTCAATACTTTCCTGGTACTTTCTATGCGGGGAAATGGTTCTTTCATGGTTATTTTTATGAATGGATATTGTTTGTCATCACGCAGATAAATGTTGTATTTTGGTTTGTTTTTTTTGATCAGATTGTTTTCCAGGACCAGAGCATCCACTTCCGTAGCAGTTATGATATAATCAAAATCCGAGATATTTTCCACAAGTTGTTCTGTTTTCAAATCTTGATATTTTCCCGTAAAATATGTTCTTACGCGATTTTTTAGGATCTTTGCCTTTCCCACATAAATGATTTTTCCTGAAGAATTCTTCATCATGTACACACCTGGTTTAGCTGGAAGCAATAAGATTTTCTGCTTTAAATTCTCGGAAATATTCAGCATTTCAAATTTCCCTTTTCAATTCCGGTGATCTAACTTGTTGAAAAAAATATAGATATGGATTGTAATAGATATATTTTACAAAAAAAACAGGATAATAAGCTGGTACTCCTCCTAAACTCATCCTGCCTGTCTGGGCGTAGCTTTAGCGAAGACTGGCTGTCCTTCTCTTTTTGATGAAAATATGAAAGATATTCCAAAGAGAAGGAACATAAGAAAAGCAAGAAGAAATTCAACTCAACCCCTAACCCCTTCTCTTTCAAGAGATGGGGAAATTTGAAGAAAATAAATGATTTTTTTTTCTTTAGTTCCCTCTCTTTCCATGAGAGGGTTAGGGTGAGTTATATTTGTATAAAAATTCAATTGAGAAATGTTAATTAACATTTTTTAAATTAGCGTTTTAATCTTAAAAATGAAAATAATTTATTTCTAATATCTGCACTATATTCTACTTTCAGAATATTTGAGCCCACGAAAACTACAATTAAACTTAATACTCCCAAAATCACAATTTTGATTATTGATTCCAAAAACGTAGTAGCTAAAAATATTTTGTTCGTAAAGAAGAGACCGATAAAAATCAAAACTGATAAACACAGAATTTTAGAAATATTTAACCAGACGTTGGGAAAACCAATTTCCGGTAATCTCTTCTTCATCACCCAAATAAGAATCACAAAATGAATCATCGCAGAAATTGATGTAGCAAAAGCGAGCCCGGCATGCTGAAGAAACTGCATTAGAATAAGATTCAGAATGATGTTTATCACCACGATAACTGCAGATATTTTCACAGGAGTTTTAGTGTCTTTATTGGCATAAAAAATCGGAATTATCAACCTGTTCAAACTGAAGAAGATCAATCCAACGGAATAAAAAAGTAAAGCCCGATACGTCATATCCAGAGAATGGGAAGTAAACGCACCGCGCATAAAAAGAATTCGAATAAAATCTTTCCCGAGACCGGCAATTATGGCGGTAATTGGCAACATAATAAAACTTAATGTATTAATCGAGAATTTAAGACTATCTTGAAATTCATTCCATTTTTTCTGAGCCACATATTTGGAAAATAAAGGTAAAACTGCTACTCCGGTTGCCACTCCAAAAACTCCCAAAGGAAGCTGCATCAAACGGTTTCCATAAGTTAAAGCTGCAAAACTTCCGGTTGCCAATAATGATGCAAGAATCAAATCCACTGCCAGGTTTACCTGCCTGATTGCCAGACCGACAACTCCCGGTAAAAAACGATGCCAGACAGATTTTAACGCTTCTCCCTTCAGATTGAAAATAATTTTGATTTTGTAGCCAATTTTCCTCAAAAGAGGAAAATTAATAATTGTTTGTAAAATCCCTCCCAGAATAACACCAATTGCCCAGAAAACGATTTGAGAATCAGCAGAAGCATCTTTGTTTATAAAGACGAATATTCCTAAACTGCCGATCATGGCTATATTCAGGAAAGCTGAAGAAAGACCGGGAATAAAGAAAAAACCGTGGGAATTTAAAATTGAGATGAGAGTGGAAGAAAGACCGATCAAAAATAAATATGGGAATAAAATCCGAACTAATTTCAGAGTTAAATGATAAGTCTGCTCATCAAAACCGGGAGCTAATATTTTCACAATTACCGGTGCTAAAATAATTCCTAAAAAACAAAGAATCAGCAAAAATAAAGAGAGAATCGAAAGCACATTCAAAGCAAAATTAAGCTGAATCTTTTTACCTTTTTTAATTCCAATTTCACTATAAATTGGTACAAAAGCAGCAGAAAGTGCACCTTCACCAAAAAGTTTCCTGAGAAGATTTGGAATTTGAAAGGCAGCCTGAAATGCATCTGCAACATAAGTGGTACCAAAAAAACTGGTCATCACAATATCACGAACAAGTCCAAAAATGCGGCTGATAAAAACTGCAGATGACATTGAACCGATATTTTTCGCTAATTTTTTATTACTCATATTTTCAAATTTCCTCAAAGATAAAAAATGAACTTGTTATTTATTGTAAACAAAATTGTTTTTTTAGATTGACAAAAAAAGAGTCAAACTTGATAAAAATATTGTAAATGCTTACTCCTTCCGAAGCTTCTGCTTCGGAAACTAAAGAGAAGCAGAAGCTTCTAGAGTTAGCCCCTTCCGAACTAAAAAGTTCGGAAGGAAAAAATCAATATGTCGGAAATTTAATGTACTCATTAGTAAGGTGACCACAATGAAACCGAAGAAATTAGCTTTTGGGATAATTACACCGAGTCTGACTCAGTTAGAGCCAATACAGAATTTCTTGGATAATGCAAAAAAGTTAGGTCACATAATCGATGATTTGATTGTGTGTTGTTACGACTTTGGAAAACCGGATATTATCAGCTTTTTTCAAAAAGAATGTAAAGTAACAATGATAAAACGTGGTCATTCTTTTTTTCTACAAAACTCACTGAAAAACTTAGGATTATCCAATGAAGAAATTCAAATTCTACTTGGCACTCCAAATCTGGAAAAATATGGAAAAGTAGCTTATGGAATTTCCAGAAATTACATTTTAATCGCTGCCATGTTTCTTTGGGTAGATTATCTATTTTTCTTCGATACTGACGTTCTACCTGAAATATTATCTGAATTCAAAGAAGATAAATACAAATTTGAAGAAATCGATTTTGTCGGTTCGCATCTTAAATACCTCAAAAAAAAGAATGTTGTTGTAACCACCAGCGATTATACAGGTTATTACATAATTCCCAAAATGAATTTTCCTTATTTGATGGAACTTTTGCAGGGAATTCAAAAAGAAGACAGATTCAAATATATTTCATCAGTGAATACTCCTGTTACAAGAAATACTCATTTGCAAAACGTTTTCAATACGAAAAAAGCTTTGGGTGGAAACCTGGCAATTGACCTTAATAAATTCAAAATTTTACCACCCTTCTTTTCCACAACACTTGTTTTAGATAACGAGTGCTACTTGGGTCGTGGAGAAGACACTCTTTTCGGACCAATAATTTATAATGCTGGAGGTCGGTGTGTTGATATTGACCTTTTTATTTTTCACAATTGTTTTGGTGATTTTCCCAATCCACCACATATTCATATCAAAAAAAATGTAGATAGATTTTTTTATGCATGTATGGGATGGATTATCCGTAATCCTTTTTTCAACTGGCTCAGAAAAGAATACGAAGAATCGACAGAAGGGATTAATTATGAAAAACGATTGGCTGCATTAAAGATAGGCAGCAAAGCAGCAGCAGAACATTTTAATGATAAAAGATTCTTGAAATTACCAGAGGCATTTGAACTGGCTTATAAAAAACTTCCTGAAGATATTGACCATTTCTTTAGATTAACAGAAACTTGGGCTAAAATGAAAGCTCTAATAAAAGAAAAACAGAGGTAGAATTATGCGAACTTATATTGTTATTCCCACATACTGGACAGGTCCTGATGAAGAATGGACAGAAGGTGATGCAGTTTATGATCATGCCACTTCACTTAACTCAGATGGCACTCTAATTCGGATATTACAATCAATTGATATTTTGGAAGATAAACATTTTACCCTCATAATCCTGGCAGCTTCAACAAATCCAAAATATGTAAAACCAATCGAAGAAAAACTTACAAAAATGCTGCAAGAAATCGAGCTTTCAGTTGATACTATCCTTTTTACAGATTCAAATCTGAAGGAATTGAAAAAAGTACTCTACAAAGATGTTGATTTACCGGATGTTTTGGAACTTCGCGGATATTCCAATATCCGAAATTTATGCCTTTTTATTCCTTATATTCTGGATGCTGAAGTTGCAATATTGATCGATGATGATGAGGTTTTCGAAGATCCAAAGTTCATTACAAAAGCAAAAGAATTTATTGGCAGAAGATTTTATGGAAATACGATCGATGGAGTGGCTGGATACTATCTGAACGAAGATAATGAATATTATGATAAAGTAAGCATTCAACCCTGGATGACATATTGGGATAGATTTGGTCACAAACGAGAAGCATTCGATAAAATTATCGGCAGTGAACCAAGATTGAAGAAAACACCATTTGCTTTTGGCGGTGCT
>JAUWNO010000130.1 GCA_030612605.1 Armatimonadota bacterium | reverse complement strand
ATAACCGTTCAGTGGGTCGAATCAAATCGCGATTCACCAATGTCTGGAAAGCTCCAGCACCATAAATTCCTGCCAGAGTATTGCCGCGAAAACGCAGAAATTTTTCTCTCGCTCCTGCAGCATTTAAAATTACTTTTGGCGAAATAAGTTTATAAACATTATTTTTGAGAATTCCTACCTTCTTATCGTGAAAAACGAAAACGGCAATACTATCGGTCCAAACCGTAATATTCTCATTTTCTTCAACTTTGTTTGCCAGCAAATTCCCGATTTCAATGCCGCGCGTACCTGCATAAGAATCTTCCACAGAGCCGAAAAATTTATGGGTTTGAAGCACTAACTTCCCACCCAATTTATCTTTATCGTCGATCAATAAAGTTTTGATTTGATGATCTCCCAATTGAATAGCTGCTGAAAGTCCGGCTGGACCTCCGCCAATGATAAGAACATCGGTTTCAATTTCTTCGATATCCGAAATGTCCGGTTTATCATCAACATCCGGAAGTTCAGGCAAACCTTCCACGCTATGAACAAACATATTTTCCTTCACTTTTGTCATGCAGGATTTTACAGAAATTCCATTGGCAATCACAGCACATTTTGCACATTGTCCATTTGCACAGAACATTCCCTGGGCGCTTTTGTCTTTGTGATGATGACCGAAAATACTGATTCCATTGGCAAACAGAGCAGAAGAAATCACCTCTCCTTTTTTCGCTTTCAAGGGCTTTTTATTCCAATAAAATGTAATTTCTTGAAAATCTTCAATTGGCAAGATTGGATGTTTTTTCAAGCGATATTCTACCATTTTATAATCTCCCGGAAAATAATTTTGGCTTTTAAACTTTTTATTAAGCTTTGAATGTCAAGAAAAAGGTTTTCACACGCATTCCCGGGGAAAAAATCAAACACCGAAAACACCGAAATGACACCGAAAATAATAAATTCCAAATACAAATACTATAAAATTACAAATAACAAATTGCAAATAACAAATAAACAACAATAATTCAAATACAAAATTCCAAACATACTGGAAATTACAAAATACAAATCCCAAACTTGCTTTGATCATTTGATCTTTAGATTTGTAAATCTACTCGTCACATAGCTCCTGCTGTGTGACGTTATTATCCATTGCTCCTGCTATATAAACCGTTGCATTCCATAGCTGGAGCTATGGAGATTGTTTAACCACAAAGTAACGGAAACACAAAGAATGAATTAAGTTAGAAAAGATTTCATTAAGATAGAATTAATAATCCCATCAATTGGATATTGCAGTATAAACCAGGGAAGCCAAAACCATATTGTTTCCTTCCAATCAAGTTCGTAAAATATCTTGATCAGAAAAAAAGGTAAAATCAAAGGAAGATATTTTAATGAGCCGCTCAGCATGGAAATATAAAAGCCTTCAGGATTGAATATATTAACCAGAAAAGAAACAATGGAAAGTATTACTGCAATCAGGATAGCTCTAATTATACTCTTTCTTTCCGAAGCTAAAAAGCAGCTAAATACCCATAATGTTAAAATTTTGAAAGGTAAACTAATGATCGTGAAATAGAAATAGTAGATGGTCATAAATTAATTACCTCAATAATAACATCCCATACTCGTCACATAGCTCCTGCTGGGTCTAAAGCAGGGCGTATCATTCTGATGCGTCCGAAATATTTGGTTCAATCCGGCAACTGCAAGATTGAACCTGCTTATTGAACCATAAATTTGATAAAATATACATTTTACTCAATAACTCCAACAATTATCTGAAATGGGGCTTTATAGTTTTGATCTTTATTTTCTTTATATCTGATTTTTATACACGCTGTAGAAAAGGCTTGTTTTAATACACTGACTTTTTCATATTCTGGATCATTTATAATAGCTGTTATGTTTATACCTTTATAAATATGTCCACCAATATATAGATGGCCTGTTACTGCATTATCTTTCAATTTCCATCCAGATTCTAAAAAGATATTACCTATTTCTCTAGCAAAGTTTGCTGTTTCATTATCACCCAATACGAAATCTACACTAATATGTGTGTTAGGAAATTGAGATAAAATCGATATCATTATTTTTTTTTGCAAATCAGAAATTTGTCTCACACCCTTTGATCTACCTATTTGATCAATTCTAAGATTTGTATGATTTAATTTTGAGATAGTTTTGCTCCCAATATCCGAAGTCTCTTTAACTAACAAATTATAAACTTTAGACAAAGAATCATAACTATGTCTGATAGAATACAATTCGTTATCCATAGACTTGAAAAGATCAGAATATAAATCTATTTTACTATCAAGACTAATGTTTGCAGTTTTTAAAGTATTAATTTGACCATTTAAAGTTGC
Source organism: Armatimonadota bacterium (assembly GCA_030612605.1). Taxonomy (GTDB): domain Bacteria; phylum Cloacimonadota; class Cloacimonadia; order Cloacimonadales; family TCS61; genus JABMPU01. Next base: position 4,088 of record JAUWNO010000130.1, on the reverse strand, counting down.
TCTGTTATTTATTTCCTGATTGTTTTTATATATAATTCCTGCAATTGCTATGACAGAGAGCAATAAACCAATCCAAAATTTTCCTCTTTTTGATTTTATTATAAAGTCTAAAAAAAAAATTAGTGCTACTGCAACTATTATGAAGATTATAATCATTACTTCTCCTTGTTACACAGCTTCCACTACATGATTAATGTAGAACGTATCATTCTGATGCGTCCGAAACAACGCTCACGGATTACACGGATTTAACTGAAATAAAAAAACAACGTATCACAAACCGGAACTACGGAACGAGTTTTAGTCTTAAGTCCTCATTATCTGTGCTTTTCCGTGTTGATCTGTGAGCTATTCATCCAATCACGCTTTCACATTACATACTATATTCTTGAACCTGGCAGGAGCAACTCCGTGCGAAAGATGCATGGTTTGTCCGGGTTCACCTTTACCGCAGTGGAAAGTACCATGGAATTCCCATTCTTCTTCACCACAAATTCCATTACATGCTCCCCAGAATTCCGGAGTAATTCCATAATATGTAGGTTCCTTCACAATTCCTATGATTTCACCATTCTCTATTTTCCAACCGATCTCGGTGGTAAATTGGAAATTATTGCGGTTGTCATCGATACTCCAGGTTTTAGTGAAATCGATATAATAACCATGCTCTGTAGATTTTATCAAATCCTGCAAACTACCTTTCCCGGGTGCCAGACAGAAATTTGTCATACGAATGAGTGGAATATCATCAGCATAAGATGCCATCATATTGGAACTGGGTTGAACTCCTAAAAGTGCAGCACATTCCTGGGAAGTCTGCTGATTAACTAAAATCCCGTTTTTGATAATATCAACTGTTCCACCGGGAGTTCCTTCATCATCCACAGGATGAAATCCCATACCCTTTTTATTTAAGCTGTCACTATAAATATTCACTATTTCCGAACCGTATTTGAAGTTTCCGAGCATCTTTGGTTTAATGAAAGTTTTGCCTGCATAAGAAATTTCTTTGCCAAAGATCCTGTCAGCTTCGGTAGCATGACCAGCACTTTCGTGCAGTTGCAAAGCAAGATGACCACCACCAATAATGATATCTGCTCGCTCCTCTTCAATTCTGGGAGCATCCAAAAGATCGATAGCTTCCTTAATTATCTTTTCAGAATTCTCTTCCAGTTTTGCCTTGCGAACTACTTCAAAACCACCGCGTCTTCCATTCATATGACCGGGCCAGGTTCTGCACATTGTCTCTTTTCCATCCGAAGCCAGAACATAAATCATTGGCATTGTGTCGTAAACAAGCGAATCCACAAAAGTTCCCTCTGTATTTGCATAAACTTTATACTGTCTATAGAAAACAGTGTAAACAAAAGAATGAACGATTTTTTCAATACCAACCAGTTTCTTTGCAATTTTTTCATGATAATCGATTTTATATTTATCGTCCATTAAAAATGGATCTTCTTCAGGAACATAGAAATAGCTTTCATTTACGGATTTCAGTTTTTTGTATGATGCAGGTTCTCGTCGAAATTTACTTCCGATTTTAGCATTTAAGATTGCTTTCTTAATTGTCTTTTCAATGGAAACATTGCTCAGAACCGTTGTTCCTGCAAATCCCCAGCAACCATTTACTAAAACACGTATTCCCAAGGCAGCAGAATCATAATCTGAACCGAGATGTTTGAGAACTCCTTTTTCAAAATAAATAACCTGTTCGTCCGTGGAAGTGAAGCGCACATCCGCATAAGTAACTTCAAGGATATCCAATTTATTGATAATATTTTTTACTAAATCTTTCATCTATTCTCCTTTTTTTTTCTCAACGATTTTTTTTGCTCACGGATAACACGGATAAACACGGATTTAATATTTTTTATCTTATCCGTTCAATCCGTGTTATCCGTGAGCTTTTATAACTTGTACTTTTTGTATTCATTATCGAATATTTTTCTTTTAAATTCCGGTTCTTTTCCAAAATTGAACAACAACCCGACTTCATATTTAGTTGCTGTCAGATAATTAAGAAGTTGGGCTTCATCTTGTTTGGAAAGATGTTGTATAGCCTTAAGTTCAACCAATATTTTATTTTCGACAATTATATCTGCTACATAGTCTCCGATAATTTGATTTGCATAAAATACTTTTATTTGAACTTGACTCATACAATTCAAACCCAGTTTTTTCAATTCGATCATTATAGCTCTTTCATAGACTTTTTCCAAAAACCCATAACCAAGCGTGTTGTAAACAGTATAAAAAGCTTTGATTATTTTTTCTGTAATATCTTCATACTTCATCAATTCTCCCTTTTTTGCTCACGGATTACACGGATGAACACGGATTTTATATTTTTATTTTAACTAATATTTCCCATTTCAATTTTTCAATATATCTAACTCTACCTAACCCTCTCTTGATCCGTCTAACGCCGCGACAAGAAAGAGAGGGAACTAAAAGAAAAAATGAATTTTTTCTTTTTATACTTCTCCTTGCTTTTCTTATGTTTCTTCTCTTTGGAACAACTTTCATATTCTCATCAAAAAGAGAAGGACACGCCTTCGCAAGCTTCGGCGGTGCAGGCAGCAGGATGAGTTTGATAGGAAGATTAACTAATTATCCTGATTTCTCGTAAAATTTGTCTATTACAATCCATATCTGTTTTCCCTCCAACAAGTTAGATAGCTGATAATGAAGTGGGAAATGTTAGTTTTAATTATGTGATAAACAACATAAAAAGCTTTGATTATTTTATCGGATAATTCTGCATACTTCATTGTAAATCTTTTTTTTGCTCATTCATGAATATGAATTTAATTTTTTCATTTTTTTATCCGTTCAATCCGTGTTATCCGTGAGCCATCTTTATCAGTGAGCTACACTGTCCTCGTGGAAGAACTGATCTTAAAACCTTTCACTTTCACATGCGGCATCTTCCCACTATAAATCCCGAATTCACCATAATTACTTGAATAAGGAATTGTGTAAGATTGATTTTCGATTTCTGTAATTCCCTTTACAACATCAGTAATTTTTTCTGTGAATCTGAGATTGTTCACAACTTTTGTGATTTTTCCATTCTCAATAAGAAAGGTTCCATCACGAGTTAATCCGGTTACAGATGTTTCCTTCCTATTAATGAAATTCATATAATGAAGACTGGAAATATACAGTCCTTTTTGGATTGAACCAATTAATTCTTCCTTTGTTTTATCTCCGGTTTCCATAATTAGACACTCACCATCAGCTCCGTTTTTCTTCATTTTCAGTTTTCTGCCGTAATAATTATCTACCATAAAATTTTTGAAAACACCCTTTTCGATTAGATGATTTTTTTTATAAACATGACCATCGCTGTTATAATCAAAATTTATCAGATCAGGATGCTGAGGATCGTCTGTGAGAGTAATATTCTCCGGAAAAACTTTTTTACCGAGTTTATCCTCAAAGAAACTCATTTTAGTATCCAGACTCCTGGCAGTCATGCTGCTTTCCAAATACAAAAAGTATTCACCAATACAGCGAGGAGCAAGAATAACTTCATATTCTCCGGGTTCTACATCTACAATTTCTTCGGTAGCAGCTTTTACTTTTGTAACCAGGTTTTTCTGGAATTGCTCCAAATCGAAAGTTCCGAAATTCTCACCTCCATAAGCTTCCAGAACTGTCACTTCATTTTTATTGGAAACTGCTTTTAATTCAAAATAGATGGGAGAATTTATTTCGCGTTTATTCAGTCCATTACTATTGATGATATACAAAGTCTTATAGTTGCAGATGAAAGTTCCGAATATATTAAAATCATAAGATTTTACAGCTTTTGCAAGTTTATCTAAAATCTCGATCTTCTTTTTTAGAGAAACTTTCTCGATATTATTTTCTTTCTCTTTTTCAGATGATTTGGCAAGATCATCTTCCAGATCGATAAAATCCGGGTCTTCGGGAAGTTTTGCAATGATAAGTTTTGCTTCTTCAATTTTCTCAATAAGCTTTTCTTTTGTTGGATTCTTCAGAGAGAAGGAATAAGATTTTTTCCCCTGATACATTGTTGTAGCCAGCGAAATGGAAGTTTTGGAAATGTTATAATTAAT